>CAVKPZ010000008.1:0-35132 GCA_963658395.1 Lachnospiraceae bacterium
GGTTCTTTCTTATCTTTATATAAAAGATGTCTATACAAAAATGTTGGTGTTTTGGCACCGGCCTCACGGGAGAATTTCTCGACCTGTATGGCGTCTGGGCGGAGTTCAAGGTCTCGATTGCAGTAGAGAAAACGGAGATAAAAATTGACGAATCTTTCTGAATATGGGAAGAAAAGCCAGTTGAATTTTGGCTAAAAAGTAGACGGCATCGTGATTAATTCGCCAACACTTTTGTATAATCATCTATAACTCATTAAAAATGACTTGAAACGAGAACGAGAAAGCCATCAGAGAAAAAGGCTTCGAGCTCGACTTTGCATTCTCTAAGCCGATGTCAAATCAAAAAGTGGGCTTGATAATGTCCCCTATCTCAGTCTTTCAAGCAGCCGATTGGCAAAGTGAACACGCTATCTTCCCCTTTCACATATTGGGCCGGGTTATGATAAGTTTTAGGTCAGGAATCCTTATCGGGCGAGGCTTGTCTTACGCATTATGCTCCTTGATGAGGCGTGCGCTTTAAGGTCGTGGATGCAAAACGATTCAAAAAGGAACCCCAAGGTTTTGAAATCCATATCGAAATATTCGGGCGATAACCCTAAAGCAGCCACGACAATCGAAGGGTCTACCAGGTTTCTCTTTTTTGAGGGCCTCACATCGGTTTTGGAGTGGATGGCGAGGCACCACGTCAATATCATCAACAATGCATAGCCTTTCAAGAGCGCCAACATAATCCAAAAAGTCTGCTCTGCAACTGGGAAGGCTGCGCTCACGCCCCAATAAGAGCTTTCATGGCGGCCGAAGCGCAGACATTGTGACTATAAGAGCGCAGTATCGCCTCGGCCAGGCCTGGATTGTGTTTTACCCCGTCGACATTGCGAATGTTCTCCGAATAAGGCTGCGTAAACAGGTCCTTGGCCATGGCAAGTTGGAGGCGGCGCATCTGGTTATTTAGGCTTTTCGGAGAGTCCGCTACTTGGACAGAAGATAGTTCTCCCAATCCCCCAAAGTGAAAGTGAGGCCCCAATCCTCGCTCATGAAAATCGCTAGGTAATTCGTAAGGAAAGCGTGATCCTCTTCCGTGTCGAAGACCCTCTTCGGCCACTTGTCTTTAAGAAGCCAGAGCGTGAAGGTCCACATGAGTTCCTCCTTTGGCGAGAATTCCCCAGTCGACCTGAAGCTCTTGTTGCCGAACTTCTTCATGATGTTGTTCTCATATTTCTCCGCTACATTAATCTTCATTTTCGTCCCCTCCTAAAAGTTTGACTTTGATCTTTTTAAAATGATAGCCATTCGACGCGCAGTCCTCTATATCCTCAATCAAGTATCTTGGCGATGTTAGGAGAATTTCCTGCTCCTTCTCGTTTACGGCAACGTCTTCAATTGGTAGGGCGTTATAACCCTTTTGCAGGTCGATTTCGAAGAGAATGCCATCGAATTCCGGGTCATCATTTTGGGCGGATGCCTCCGCCCTGGCGTATCTGCGGCTAGTTGAGCATATTGTCGAACCAACGATCGGCTCGTCGAGGATGTATTTCAGAACGAAGTCCCTTAAAAAGACCTCGTGCCTCACCTTGATTCCGCGATAGACGGTCAAAGGGTTTTCCAGCCGATGCTTGCCTATGGCGCTGACGAGGGCGTTTTTGAACATCTCGTCCGTCTTGGTCATTCTATTTTCCCTTATCGCCGCGTTAAGGGCGGTCCCGAATTGGTAGTTGCTATAAAGCTCGACGTAATAAAGTTCCTCGCTCGAAAGCAATGCCATTAGATTGCCTTCCGTGCAATGCTCAGAGCTCGCGTAATCGCTTTCTTGCTTCTTGCAGTACTGGCCGCTTTCGCTGCCATGTCCTTTGGGGATGAAGGGCTGGTCTTTCCCTCAGTGCCTTACCTCAAGAAAATTTCAGAAAAGTTCAAAGTTTCCATCGACTACCTCGTCTTTGGCGAGGATCAGGTCGCCGAAGGCGACGAGGAACCCACGGTCAAGGATGTAGTAGAGACCCTTTTATGGCTTTATCGGGCCTGCGGCTTCACTTGGCACGTGGAGAGAAGGGACGGGTCCTACGTCGATGTCAACGCCAGCAAAGAGCCCTATAAGTTCCGCATGTCCACCAAAGATCCAAGGATCATGGACTTCTTCGTAAAGTACGTAAGGCTTGAAAATAACAAGGACATCATGACGGAGAAAGCCTATAGCGACAGCTTGAAATCCTTGATGGACGGGCTCTCCAAAGAGCGGCTTGGCAATAGGAAACAGTCCTGATCGCATCCCCGAGCGAGCCGCACGGCCAAAAGCGAAACCAATTCCGGCGGACACTTTTGCGGCGTTTTGCCGAACACTTTTGCAATAAACCACGAATAACTTTAGCCCGTACCAAGGGAGGGCGAGGGTCTTGCCACCTTCATCATATCCGAGATGGCTCATGGGGTTTTGGACGCAGATTCGTTCTTCGATAAAGCCAAACGCAGCAAAAACGGCACAGCAAGAATTCAAAAAACCGCTATTTTGGCAAATTGAGCCTTCAGAAAAGTCCTATTTTTGGCAAAGTTGGCCTGTAATCGATACTTTTCTAAACGATAATCTTTAGTGTCGTGCGCGAATTGGTTTTGCGTCTTTTTGGAAGGAGGAAGCAAAACCCAAAAAGCCATTTGCCCATATATCTTCACGAAGGCCTAGACGGCTTTCCAGGCAATTCTCTTATTCCCGTTCCCCCCCTCTCCTCAAGCAAGTCTTCAAGGGAGAGCGTCCTAGCCATCGTCCCCATTGGACGAATTAGGAAAAGACGTAGGTTAAAGGGGATAAGCGAGCTTGCCCCTTTAACCGCTGCTTGGACGATGCGAGAAGCTTCGTGGAGGAGGCAGAAGAACACGTTGGAAGAAAAACATTTGTCTCTTCCAAAGGTCCTTTCATCGATGTCAGGCAGAATTTTAGGCCATTTAAGATACTCCTCACGCGAAAATGCATCTTTTTTTACGATTTCGCGTAGGTAATCAAATATGTAAAAAGATAATTGCTATTGCTACTTATTTTGGATTTTTCTTGTATCGAATAAAAGCGAAATAACAAAATTTTAAGCGATTTCGCGGAAGAAAAGCATCATGACAGGACGCGAAGAGGAAACAAAAGCCCTATTGGAGCTTTACGAAAGGAAGCGCGCTGAGCTGGTCGCGGTTTACGGCAGAAGGCGCGTCGGCAAGACCCATCTCATCGATCAGACCTTCCAGGATCGGCTTGCCTTCAAGCACACCGCGATCTCGCCCGAGGAGTTGAGGAAAGAGGAGGCACCGGCCATGCAGCTTGATTCTTTCTACCGCTCGCTAACCAAATACGGACTCAGCAAAGAAGAAGAGAAGCCAAAGAACTGGTTTGACGCCTTCGACCTGCTCGAGAAACTCCTGATCTCGAAGGGGAAAGAGGAAAGGCAAGTGGTCTTCCTCGACGAGCTCCCTTGGCTAGACGTCGAAGGACCCCATTTCATCAAGTCCTTTGAGAGGTTCTGGAACGATTTCGGCTGTTCCAGGAACAATTTGATGTTCATCGTCTGCGGGAGCGCGACCTCTTGGCTTCTCAACAAGCTCATCAGCAACCGCGCGGGGCTCTACGGGAGGGCGACCTATGAGATCAAGATCTCCCCCTTAGCCTTAAGCAATGCGAGGAGGTCCTCAAGGAGAACGACAACGAGCTTTCTCGCTACGACATCGCGACCGCCTACATGTGCCTAGGAGGGATCCCTTTCTATCTCAATTACATAAAAAGCGAGCTCACCCTCGCGCAGAACATCGACATGATCTTCTTCGGCAAAGAGGCGAAGCTGCGTTTCGAGTTCAACCGCCTTTTCCAATCCTGCTTCGACCATCCGGAACTCACCAAAAAGACAGTCGTTCTCCTGGGGAAGAGGAGATGTGGCTACTTGCGTGAGGAAATCGCCAAAAAACTCGGCGTCAGCAACGAAGGGGATTTGACCAAGATGCTGAACGCCCTCGCGTCATCCGATATCATCGAGAAGTATGTCCCCTTCGGAGCTGGCTCCAAGCTTTCCCGTTACAGGCTCGTCGACCCCTTTTGCCTCTTCTGTTTGCATTTCATAGACGAACGAAGCAAAGCCAGATTCTGGAGCCAGAACCTCGATTCGCAGAAGACCGCGGTCTGGAAGGGCCTCGCCTTCGAGAACGTCTGCTTCGCCCACGCGGAGCAGATCAAGAACGCTTTAAGGGCGGGAGATGTCTACACCGAGGCAAGCCCTTACTACGATAAAGAGGGCGGCCATCAGGTGGATCTGGTTCTCAAAAGGAAAGACAACGTCATCAACCTCTGCGAGATCAAGTTCTATTCCTCGGAGTTCATCGTCTCGAAGGAATATTCCCTCAAAGTGAACGAGAGGAAAAAACCATATCATCGAGATCTCGCCCAAGAAATGGGCGGTTAGGAACGTGCTCATCTCCACCTATGGGCTCAAGAAGAACGAGTATTCCCCCACGTTCGTGAACTCCTTGACCCTGGACGACCTGTTCCTCTTTTGAGGATTGAAGATAAATTGCCTTAGAGGAGGCGGAGAAGGGGTTCCTGACCCAAACGTATGAGCAATCACGAAAATCTCAAGACCCAATTCAGCTTGTTCAATAATCACTCTTTTTATAGCCTATGGCCTTTTTGAGCCCCTCATTGAAATCGCGGGAACAACCAGGCTGAATCAAGCGCCATTTTAATCTTTCACTGTTTTTTTGCTTTAATTATTCGCTGTCATGGGCACTTTCTGGGATAGAAAGCTGATTTCAAGAAACGCTCTGCGTTTGGCGATTGAAGTCGACCCATCAATATGCGTCAAGACCATTAAAACAGGCGTAAGGGCTTTTCTAAGCAAAGCGCCAATCTGAGAGCCAACCCAAGACGGACGCCTGCGATTCGCATTAGCCCTATCACGTTCAGACGACGGACCGCTTAGCCCCACAGCTCAGGCCAATCGGCCGTTGGCCGCTTTGTTGAGAGCGCATCCGCGCGCCCCGGCAAGGCAGTCCGATGGACGAGGATCAAGAACGGGATCGAGGGCTGCGCCCCCTGCTTCAGATCACAAAAGAGGCGAGTCTGGTAGCGGCCATTCCGAGAACGCCATTGATGGCTTTTTGCTTTTCTTCCCTACCGGCAAACTTCGTTTTCTCGCTTTTCTAGGGTCTCAAAACCAAATTGCAAAAAAGATATCTTTTTTCAAACAAACCGAGAAATGGCTGTTTTTTAATAAAAATATAGGTCAGTTTTTCTTTGGAATATGGGTCAGTTTCATTTGAAAATATGGGTCGGTTTTATATAATAATAGCGTGATGAAGGAAACGACAATGAAGAAATTGGTGGACAAGGCAAAATACAAAAAGAGAATCATCGACCCGATTATCGACAAATATCTGCAAATCTTTGGCGCCGTCTGCGTGGAAGGGCCAAAGTGGTGTGGCAAAAGCTGGACTTCCTCTTATCACGCAAGCAGCGAATTCCTAGTCGGCGACCCGCAAGGCAATTTCTCCAACCGGCTTTTTGCCGCGATGGACCCCTACGCGGTATTAGAGGGGGCTACGCCTCGCTTAATCGACGAATGGCAAGAGGTCCCAAGCCTATGGGACGCGACTAGGGCGTTCGTCGACAGGACATCCAAGAAAGGGCAAATCATCCTCACGGGCTCTTCGTCGCCGAAAGAGAAAGGAATCCTGCACGCTGGCACGGGGCGAATCAAGAACTTACGGATGAATACAATGTCCTTATACGAATCCGGCGATTCCAATGGATCGATCTCGCTCAAGGATCTGTGCGAGCGCCGATCCTTTCAGCCTCAAATCTACGGCGAGACGCCTCTTTCAAAGATAGCCTATCTCATCGCAAGGGGCGGCTGGCCGGAGAACATCGGCGTCGACGCATCCTCCTGCTTGGAAATCGCCATCGGCTATATGGAAAACGTCATCAAAACCGATTTGAAGAAACTGGACCAAAGCATAAGCTATAACGAGCAAAAGGCGAAGCTAATCTTAAAGTCGCTTGCAAGAAACGAATCCACCACCGCTTCCAATCAAAGCGTTCTTGACGATATCATCGAAAACGACGCCGAATCCATCAGCAAGAATACGCTGGTGAAATACCTTGATGCGTTAAAGAGGATGTTTTTGATCAACAATCAAGAACCTTTCTCTCCCAACATCCGCTCTTCCCTACGCGTTAAGCAGATGGAGAAAAGGCACTTCGCCGATCCCGCCATGGCATGCGCCGTCTTGAAGCTGACGCCCCGCAAAATGCTGAAGGATTTGCGCACGATGGGCTTTATGTTTGAAGGGATGGTTGAAAGGGATTTAGGGATATACGCCCAAGCCATGGGCGCCGAATTGTTTCATTATCAAGATTACAAGAACAACGAAATCGACGCCGTTATTGAATTAGATGACGGCTCCTGGTGCGCCTTCGAAATAAAGTTGGGCCTCAACCAAGTGGAAGAAGGGGTCAAGAACCTAAACAGGGTTTGCGGCGACATCGTCTCGCACGGGGGGAAAGCTCCGTTCCTCAAGGGCGTGATATACGGCGTTGGCAACATGGCTTATCAAAGTGAAGACGGCGTTTATGTTTTTCCCATCACGGCTTTAAAGGATTAAGATTCGTTTCTCTTCCTGCCGTTGCCTAGAGGAAAACGGGGCGCAGCGGTTTTTTGGATGATAGGAAAGGATGGCTCAGAAAGCCGTCCCTGAAAGACTGGAGTTTCCATAGCCGACGCGGAGATGAAACTAGAGACCCATCCACCCGTCATGAGCTTTCATCCCCACCCTCAGCTTGATTGATTTCTTTACCTTTTAGGAAGGAAACGGCGGAGCCTTAGCCCCAAAAGAGATCGCAAAAATCTTGAGCCACTCCTCTGCAACCACGATCAAGCAAAGCGAGCGCAAGCTCATCCGAAAAGTCTGCCCTCTTTCATGAACTCCATGAGATTCTCGTGCTTTATGCCGTCTTTTCTCTGCAGCAGGAAGTCGGTGGTCAATAGATACTTTGGGTAGTTGCCCTCGATGGAAAGGAGAGAACGGTACTCCCTTTCCATGGTTTTTTCGTCCGATAGGATCGAGCAGGCCACCTGAACGTAGGAGCACTCTAGATCAGGGCCGCGGAGAGCGAAGTCGCATTCTAGTTTCCCTATTTTGCCGACGTAGGTCTCAATGATTCCAAATTTGTCGCCCTTTATCGATTTTGCGTGCTTTTGAATCCGCCAGCGTAATTCAAGGTGGCCAAAGTGAGCATAAGAGATTGTCCTTGGCTTCGAAGATGGGGTCGCCCTCCGTCCCCAAGGAGATTCCGAAGACCATCCTCGTCCTAAGCAGGAAGTCCTCGATGCAACGAGTCTTGCCCGCCAAAGATTTCCAACGTGAATCCATGAAGCAAGATCAGCATCGTCTTTAACACTTTTTCGTTGCAAGAAACGTGATTTTCAACGTTCAATATAAGCAAAAGCAACATGCCATCGAAATATTTTTAGTTAACACTTAGTTGCATGGTTAGTTAACACTTAGTTGCAATTTGATTTGAATGCCTTAAAATTTGCTTGGAGGATTTTAGCTATGACAAAAGAGTGGAACTGGATGCTTTTGGTGAAAAGACTTGCAAGCGAAAGAAAAGAAAGCGAGACCGTGGAGTTCAAGCAGAACAACGCCGACGCAAGCATGATCGGCGAGGATATCTCGGCCCTAGCCAACATGGCAGCCCTCCAAGGCGAAGAGAAGGCCTACATGATTTGGGGCGTCGCGGACAAGGCCTTCGATTTGGTCGGGACGAGCTTCGACCCAGACCAAGCAAAGGTCGGCAACGAGGACATCACAAACTGGCTTTCGACGCAGCTGCAGCCACGCCTTTTCATAAATTTCCACAAGACGAGCGAGGACGGGAAGAACTACGTCGTCCTTGAAATCGAGAAATCCCGCAGCCTCGTAACGACTTTTAAGAAGACGCCCTACTGCAGGGTTGGCAGTTACACGAAGCCCCTCAAGGATTATCCCCTCATCGAGAAGAAGCTCTGGGCCAAACTAAACGATGCCGTCCCGGAGGAACGCTTGGTCGCCTTCGACCTCTCCGAAAGCGAAGTCGCCTCGAAGCTCTCCTTCGGCATGTATTTCAAGGTGCTCGGGACGCCGGTCCCCTCAACGCTAGAAGAGATGCTAAGAAGGCTCGCAAACGACAGTATGGTGAAAAAGCAGGACGACGGGCTTTATTCCATCACGTTGATGGGCGCGCTCCTATTAGCGAACAATCTGAGCGATTTCGCCTCCCTTGGAAGGAAGCAGATCACGATCACCCTTTTCGAGGGTGAAAGCAAGATTCAGAACCGCGAAAGCAAGGAATTCAAATCTGGCTACCTGCTCTCCTTCGAGGACGCCATATCCTATCTGAAGTCCTTCACCCTCCAAAGGACCTTCGTGAATGAAAGAGGCTACACCGCCTCCACTTATTTCTACCCCGACATCGTTCTCCGCGAAGGGCTTACCAACGCCATCATCCATCAGGATCTCCTCGAGCGAGGCGCCGGGCCGATGGTCAACATCACCAGCGCCTTCATCGAATTCGTGAATCCCGGGAGCCTCAAGATCAGCCCAGAACACATCATCGACGCCGAGCCGATCGCGGAGAATGAGAAACTCTCCTCTTTCCTCAGAAGGGCGGGGATAGGCGACGCCAGGGGAACGGGTTTCGATAAAATGGAGAACGCTTTGGAGGAGGCGCGCATGCTCTCCCCCACCGTCCACGAGCTCTGCTCCAGCGTCAGCGTCTACGTCTACGCCCAGAAACCGTTCTCGAAGTGGAATCTAGAGGAGAAGCTCAGCGCGGCCTATTACCATGCCTGCCTCTTCTACTATTCCGCCGGCAAAGCGATGACTAACGAAACGCTCAGGAACCGCTATGGGCTTGCCGCCAAAGACAAGAGCACGGTGTCGCGGATCATCCGCGTGGCGGTCGAGCGAGGGTTGCTCAAGCCTCAAAGCGAAACAGCCTCAGATAAGACGCGATCCTACATCCCTTATTGGGCTTGATTTCGTTGCAAGAAACGCGATTTTCAACGTTCGAAATAAGCAAAGCCGCGATTCCATCGAAATATTTTTAGTTAACACTTAGTTGCATGCTTAGTTAACACTTAGTAGCGTCTGATTACGCGGAAAGAAGAAAGGGCCGTTTTAAAGAAGATGGCGATGGACGGCTCTCGGGGACGCCGAAAGCCGAAGCCCACAACAAGCAGGTCAGGCAGAATTCAGACTAAATGATGAGACTATTGTGCCCGATTCGCCTCAAGCATTCCGCGCCTATCGCGTAAACCACGATGGTGTCACGGTTGCTGTCGAAAAGCTAGTTCTGGAAGGTGAGGCGGATGAAATGGTCGCAGGGGCAAAAGGCACTCAACATCCCTTCTCTTGGCGACGCATCTGAATATTATTAAAGCGTTCCGTCCAATATGCGACCATTTCGTCGTAAACGGATAGAGCCCTCCGAATGAATGCCTTCGCTTTTTCATATACCGCTTTTTGCTTCAGCAATACGTTTTCCGTTGGAGCCGTCTCTCCCCTGCTCTTCTTCGGGATGATGTAGCCCATCTCGCTATAAGCCAAGCTCGCGCCGGAAGGGCCGGAATTTCATTTCACGGTCTCCTGAAGATCGGCTAACGCCTCTTTCGGCTTTTTGAGGTATTAGTTGAGCTTGTAATTCCCTCGCTAGCGGCTTTGGATCGGGTGGCTCAAAATCGCCAGCATGAAAACCTACACGAAAGAATTAAAAAAGAAAGCCGTCGCCGACTGGAGAGCCAGCTCCATGTCCGCGCGGGAATTCGCCGAGAGGATCGGCGTCAGCGTCCACACGTTTAAGAAGTGGCTTTATCCTCGGTCGAATTGCAGACCCGCGAAGTTCGTCGACGTGACCGCGGCCGCCGGCGAGAAGCCCGGGGCGATAGCCAAGATAATAAGGGGCTTGGGGAGATGACTGTTACGGATAAGATAGAAATAGCCAATTGGGATGAGATAAAAATCACCAAAATTGGTGAAAATTATCTGGACCTGAACAGGCGTGGCCGAGAGTGTGAAATACTTCGGCACAATCGCGCTTTCCGACATGAAACCCTACACCGAAGTGATGCAATAGGCATAATACCTATGAAAAGTTACGGCTTG
The DNA here is from genome assembly GCA_963658395.1 of Lachnospiraceae bacterium. Taxonomy (GTDB): domain Bacteria; phylum Bacillota_I; class Bacilli_A; order RFN20; family CAG-826; genus Alloenteromonas. The sequence continues at coordinate 10,159 of CAVKPZ010000008.1, forward strand.
AATGAATTCGTTTTTACCGCCATAAAAAAGCTTAGAACTTTGGCCTCAGCGCCCCTAGGACTTGCCTCAACCCACTAAACAACAATCCAGCCTTCGGCTTTCTTAGGCCCAAACTCCCCCATCTTAAGAGAGGCTTGGGCGTCGGGGACGAGAGGACCTTTTATGGCTTCATCGGGCCTGCGGCTTCACTTGGCGGGCGGAGAGAAGGGACGGGCTCTCCAAAGAGCGGCTTGGCAATAGAAACAGTCCTGATCGTATCCCCGGGCGAGCCGCATGGCCAAAAGAGAAACCAATTCCGGCGGACACTTTTGCAGTATTTCGCCGAACACTTTTGCAATAAACCACGAATAACTTTAGCCCGTACCAAGGAAGGGCGAGGGTCTTGCCGCCTTCATCATATCCAAGATGGCTCATGGGGTTTTGGATGCCTGTTCGTTCTTCAATCAAGTCAAACGCAGCAAAAACGGCAAAGCAAGACTTCAAAAAACCGCTATTTTGGCAGATTGGGCCAGTAGTCGATACTTTTTGGATGAGGAATCGCTTGGTTTGTTCTACGAATTAGTTTTGGCCTTTGTGGAAGGGGGAAAAGATTCCTCATGATTCTCTCATCCCCGTTTCTTTCTTCTCTTGGGGCCAATTGGCAAGAGGGGGCGTGCCTAATTGAGCCACCCGCACTTCTCAATGGCCCGCATTCGACGAAAGCATGGCATTGACGCGTCGCGTCAATGCCTAAATATCCGGCGGAGGGCCAGTCAAAATGATCTCGGATGAAGTAAAAGAACTAAGAGTTTCCATAGGAATGAACCGCAAGGAATTCTGCGATTACTTCTGCATCCCCTACCGCGCCGTGGCGGATTGAGAGGCAGGAAAGCGCAAAATGCCGGAATACCTGCTGAAACTAATGGAATACAAAGCCGAGATTGAGAAACTAGTCGTGACAAACCAATAGCCCAAAGGAGGGCTCATCTATGTCAACGGAATCGATAACAATCCAAGTGCCGAAAGGCATGGGCAAATACCTGGTGGCCAAAGATCCGGAAGCGGAGCTCAAGAGGAACGCCCTTTTGCTTTATCCCTACATCCTGAATCAGACCATCTCCCATGGCCGGACCGCGGAAATCCTTGGAATCCGAAAATCGGAACTGATCGATCTGTACGACAGGCTAGGCTACTTCTATCTAGACATGACGATGGATGATCTGGACGAGGAGTTGGAGACGTATAAGGAACTCAAGAAGAAAGAGACCGTTTTATGATCGTCGTGTCCGACACGACCCCTCTCATATCGCTTTTGACAATCGGCAAAATCGATCTGCCGGAGAAGCTTTTCGGCCAGGTTTTGATCCCAGGCGCCGTGTTCGATGAGCTGACCTCCAACGAGAAGTTCCAGCTGAAAGCAGTCAGATAAAGCAAGCCAAATTCGTCATCGTGAAAAGCGTGGCGAATCCCGGCACGGTAAGTTTGCTAAGAAGGGCAACAGGGCTCGACCAAGGCGAGAGCGAGGCAATCGTTTTAATGGATGAGGCGAAGGCGGATCTGCTTCTGATGGACGAGGCGAAGGGAAGAAGCTTATCCGCTCAAATGGGATTAAGGATCATGGGGACAATCGGAACCCTCATGGCCGCTTATGAAGAGAAAGCCTTGACCGGAGACGAGGTCAAAGAAATGCATCGCGGGGCTTCAGCGCGCGGGGCGCCACATCGGGCAAAAGCATTATCAGGCCCTGTTGAACAAGTTAAAGAAATAGTTCCAGCTTCCTGTCAGAAACCAAGTCAGCGGAAAATCACATGGGGAACTAGGGGCGAGACCGTTTGCCTCTTTAAGGCTTTTTGTCAGTGCCAAGCGGAATTCCAGGCCGTTAAAGATGGTGCTCACGCGAAAAGCCCAAATTTTAGGTGATATTGTGGAAAGAAGGCAGGGAACGCGGCCGCTTGCGAAGCGAGGATGCCAAAAAGCTCGGTATCGGAAAGGGGTCCTGGGCAAGGCGAAGAATGTTCTCACGTCCACCTTAATCATCGAGGTCTTGCCCAAGGAACAGACGCTCATGAAAGACTCCGGAACAAAGGCAAGAAGCGGCGATCGATCAAATCGACAAAGAATCCGCTTTGGCTTTCTTTAGCCCGCCTAGCCAGGCGAAGACCATGTACAAAGGGATAGTAAGGATCTTGCTCTCCTTGTCATAGCCGAGATTGTTCGTGGAGATCTTGACGGCCTCCTGGCAGGAATTCCTCTCCTTGTATTTGGCCAAGGACTTCAAGCTGCCGCCTTTCTTCTTGACATCCACGGGGATGACTTTCCCCCCGCTTTCGAGGAGGAACTCGAATTCGCTCCTCCCCTTCCCCTTCCAGTAGAACAAGGGGAAGCCAAAGACCTGCAGTTCACTAGCAACGTAGTTCTCGAAGAACACCCCGGAGAGGGTATTCTCCGCCTCGTTCGTGACGAAGGTCGCGAGGTCGATGTCGCTTTGATAGGCCAGGAAGCCTAGGTCCAGAATGTAGATCCTGTAATTGTTCTCATCCCCTTCTTTCAAGGGGATGGACACCTGGTCTTTGACCTGCCTGGAACGATAGACGAGCGAGGCGGTTTCAAGCCATTCAAGGGGCGTATTGAGGTCGCGCGTGCGGAGGGCGGAGTCGATGAGGCTCGCCTTGAAGTCCTTGGATTCCTTGCTGAGCTGCGAATAGATGCTATTGAAGATCGACTTGGCGCGGATGAGGGATTCGCGGCTTGCCTGATAAAGCTCCATGTCATTCAAGTAATCGTCGAAGAGCGAGATGGCGTTTTGCCTTACCTGCAACAGGCTCTTGCCCTCTAGGAATAGCTGCACGTCTTCCGGCATCCCGCCGATAAGCAAATAGCGGTATAGCAAATCGAGGGCCATCTTGTGGATTGCCTGGTCCAAAGGCTCCCTCGCATCGTAACTAGAGAGGATTGCCTTACGCAGGCGCGGATTCGCGTTCAAGAGGAACTCTTCGAAGGAAAGGGGGTAGACCATGATGGTGTCCACGCATCCGACGGGAAAGAAGAAGGATTCCTCCTTGTGCTGCTTGTCGTTATTTGCCTTTCTCTTCAACTTGATCCGGACCATGGAGCCAGTGCAGATCACGGGAATCTCCGGGCAGTCCTGCTTGAAGTATTTCATCGCGGTGATGATGGGCAAGGCCTCCTGGACCTCATCGAAGATCAGAAGGGTTGACCCGTCGATGTCCCTTTTCTCCCTCAAAGAAAGGTACTCGATGATCTTCTGGGCGTCGCACACGCCGCCCTCGTTGACGAAGTCTCTCATCGCGGAGTCCTTCTTGAAATCGACGTAGATGTAATTGCCTTTGTAGTGACGCTCCGCGAAGATGTCTTTGACGAGGTAGGTCTTGCCGACCTGCCTCGCCCCGTAGACCATCAAGGGCTTCCTCCGCTCTTTTTGCCATCTCTCAATCTCTTCTAACGCCAATCGCTCCATAAAAAACCTCCAAGAAAATTCTAACTAAATATTCATAAATTGGCAAATTGAGACTTCGGGGAACCGCTATTTTTGGCAAATTGAGACTTCAAAAAAGTGCTATTTTTGGCAAAGTAAGCCTGTAACCGATGTTTTTCTAAGCGATAATCGTTTAGTTTGGTATGCGAATTTGTTTTGGGTCTTTTTGGAAGGACGAAGTAAAACCCAAAAACGAAAGTAAACCCTTTGTTCTGTTTTCGTTCTTTCCGCCTTCATGGGAGTTTTGGATTTAATGTCCCCGGGCTTGCATCAACTCGCCAAGTCAAACCCCATCGTCGGTCACATCCTATTTGACGCATCCGACAGATAAGGGAAAGGGTTTGGTTTCCCTAGGCACTCGCCAAAACGCTAGCTGTTCCAAAGCCAGCAAAGACAATCTGTGCTCACGCCTCCCCTTCCCGCTCGTATTGGAAGATTTCCAAGGCATCCTCCCGGATTGGCTTCTTCTCAGGTGTAATTCATTTGGAAGAGGAATGATTCGGATCTTCAGCCATGTTGATGCCTCATTGCGGCCAGAGCTCATAAAAGCGCGCCAATTTCTTAGCCCCTGCCTGAATCGGAATAAACGAAAGAACTTAAGTCATTTTACCTATGGTGGCGGGTGGGGATGCTGGGAAATGCCTTAAAGCAGCACCCCCACCGCATGCAAGGCCAGATAAGGTTTAGGACCCCTGATGGCTGGTGGTGTTTCTTAGTCTCGCGAGACGCGCTCTTATCAAATAGACGCCGATGAGGTCGAGCTTGCCCCCGCCGGTTATGACGAGCTTGAGATCTGGCAGGCGGAGGGAGGGCTTGGCCCCGCTTTCTCATTCATGAGGCGCTCGATCTTGGCGATCAAACCATATTCGTTCGATCTCATCTTCAGGTAGTTCCGGTAGCTTAGCAAAGCCTCGTAGGGAAGGCTTGCCTTGCTTAGATAACGATTAAGTCTCCTTCGCTTCTTGCAAGCCATCTTGACGAAGGGCTTGCCGTTCCTCTTAAGATGATAGGTGAAACCAAGATAAGTCACGCCTTGCCTTATGGGGAAGACGCCGGTCTTCTTCATGTTGAAGGCGAGCTTCAACGGAACTAGTTCCCCCTTCAAGGCCTCGAGCAGCCCTTGAAGGGATTCCCTGCTCCCGCTTAGGACGATCCCATCGTCCATATAACGGGTATACCACGGGAAACATTCCTTGATCGTGTGGTCGATCCCATCAAGATAATACAAGGCGAAGCACTGGCTTGTCTGATTTCCAAGGGGAAGTTCCGCCCCTCCCCCGAAAGAGTCGATGACCATGGTAAGAAAAGAGGAGACGTCCTGCTCGCCGATGATCGCCTTTAGCCTTTCCTTCAAGACCCCATGGTCGATCGACTCGAAATAATGATGGATGTCGAAGCTGAGGACGTAGAAATCGTCCCCATAGGCTTCGTGGGCCTCTTGGAGAAAGGAAATCAGGCGTTTCCTGGCGTAATCCGTCCCCTTCCCTTTGCGACAAGCCGCGTTGTCCTCGATCAGCACCCCATCGAGCAAAGGATATAGATAGTTGTCCACGAAGCAGTTCTGGACGACCCTGTCGCGGTAGCTCGTCGCGTCGACCCTGCGCTTCTTCGGCTCGTAGATGCAGAAAGTCTTGTAAGGGGAGAGGCGATACGCTTTCTTCCTCAGCTCCTCGCTGAGCAGATAAAGCTCGCGCCCTTTGTCGAGATCGAATCTCTCGACCTCTTCTTTCCTTAGCTTCCCCTTCTTGGTCTTCTTATGGGCCTTATAGAGGTTCGCGAATGTGAATATTTCTTCGCAGTTCATGTTCATAAAAGCCGCGGAAGCCCCGCGGCCAGTTCGTCGCCTGACGGCGACCGAGGTGGGCGCTCCCTTCGCATCTACGGGCCAGCCGCATGGCTAGGCCAACGCTTGACGGGGATAAGCCATCCCTTCTGAGACGAAGTCTCGGGCGCACGGAGTTGTTGGAGTTGTTCACGTTGTTGTTGTTGTTGAGGTCGCCGTCGTTGTTCACGTTCCACGCGTTGTTGGAGTTGGACGAATTAGGCGAGCGCGAAGGGACTCCCCTCCGCCAGACCGCGCAGCGCCGCCTCGAATATCCTAAGCCGCCTCGCTGTAGGCAAGATACCCCAGCAGGTACTTGAGACATTCCCCGGAATAGCAGCAGATGGTCTCGCCTTGGTGCTCGGTGAAGCCTTTGGCCTCGACCATCAGGGCTGAGAGGAAATCCACGCACCTCGCCTTCGCGATCGCTTTGCGGATCAAGGAGGAACGCTCCGCCTCTCCTTTCTTGATCGCGTTGGCCTCATATAGAAGCCTGACGATGTCAAGCGAGTCGCTGATCAAGGGATTTAAGACGGAGTAGCGGAATTTCACGGGCGCTTTCGAGGAGGCGCCCATCACGTAGATCGCGAGCTTCTTCGCCTTCTGGAAGACGAGAAGCTCGCTTTCTTTCCTCTTCCCCTCATCCCCTATCCTTTGCTTCATGTTTCCTTTCTAGCCGCCCTCTGATGGCCAAGGCCATCTTGATTGAGGGCGTCGTTGACCGGTTCTTGATTTCGCTCCATTTCATTGCGCGACCTTGATGCGAAGGCTCGGGCGCACGGAGATGTCGGAGTAGCCCACGTAGCTGCTGCTGTAGAGGTCGCCGTCGATGTACACGAACCACGCGTAGCCGGAGTAGGACGAATAAGGCGAGCGCGTCCAATACCATCCGTTGTGGAGATAGGAGGAGCTTGTGCTGCAATAAGCCCCGTTCGCCCTGGCCCAGTCGGTGGTCTTGCTTTGCCTTGACGCCGGGGCGGCGAAGTAGGCCGCGTTCGCGTAATCCTTGTAGCTCAGCAGATAGACTTTGTCCTCCGTGTCGGAGCAGGCATAGCTGTTCGAGCTGGAGCTCGTCGTCGAGGCAGAGTTGTCGACCGTCGTGGTCTGGATGAGGGAATCCCCCAGGGAGAACGCCGAATCGTAGAAATCGCCGTTCAGCCAGCCTCTGATTTCCGAGCGTTCATAATTGTTCGCGTAGCAGCCGTTCTTGGTCCCGGAGTAATACTCGTTGTAGCGATGCGCGTCGAGGAGCACTGTCGAGACGAGGGAATACTCGCCCTCGGAGGAGGAGAGGATCCTCCATTCGATGGGCTCGCATTTGAACCAGTAGGCCGTGCCGCTGACGATCGTCGTCCCGTCGTCGAAGGTGTAGCCGGAAGTGTACGGGCTCGCCTCTTTCTTCGCGTAGTAGCAGCCGTCAAGCAGATACCATCCGTTGCTTTCCGCGGAAGTTAGGGCATTGAGGGATTCGAGCGTGACTTCATCGGACACGCGGGTCTGCGGATAATAGCCATAGGAAACGGCCTCGGCCTCGCCCCATCTGGCCATCAAGGTCCCGCCGGTGCTTGAATAGGTCCAACCATCCCCGGTCTGCTGGATGAGCTCGTCACCCAGATACCAGCCAAGGAAAGGGCGATTCAGTCTGCCGCCATCACCAATGTCGACGTATGGGACTGGCAGCTCGTAAGGGTCGCCATAGGCAATCGTCATCGTGTCGACGTCGCATGTACCGTCCCCCGCATCGAAGTTATACGTGTTTTGGATGCCGCTCCATCTTGCGGTGTAAGTCGCGTCCGAAGTCCCCTTCCACGAAGCCTTGGAGGAAATCTTTTTGCCGTTCAAGTCGTACCAACCTGTGAAGACGTAGTTCTCTTTGGTGGGCTCGGGCAGTTCATATTGGGAGTCGTAAGTGACTCCGACCGCCGTCGAATCGACGATTCCCCCGCTGGGGTCGAGGGTGACCGTATATTCGTTTGCCTCCCAATCCGCACATAAAGTTAGATCATGCACAACGCGATAAACGCCAGAGCTCGCAAAGTTTTCGCCTCCCTCTGTCTTCCATCCCTTGAACGTCCAACCAGTCTTGCTCTCGATGGTCGCGAGGATATAGGAATAGTCGTAAGTGACGCTCAAAGGAGAAATCGAGGTCTTGTATTTCCCATCAATATAGGTGATTGTGTACTTGTTGTATTCGAAGTCAGCGTAGAGATCAAGGTCCGAAGTGACCGTGCAGCCGGAGAAGGACCACGGGCTTTTCGTCGCCCCCTCCTTTGCGAACCAATGGTCGATCGTGTACCCCGCGGTCTTATCCTCGGCCGGAGCACTCATCTTGGAGCCGTCCTCGACCTCTATGGTGTCGATGACCTCGTCGTCCACATGGAACCTCACCGTATGCTTGACGGGCTCATCGTCCTTCCCTCTGATGTTGCCTTGCTTCGTCCAGACTCCCTCCGACTTCGTGTAGTAATCGAAGGTCGAGGTATCAACGTAGGAATCCCCGTCCTTTCCGAGGCCGACAGAAGGTGCGCCCGAGCCAGTCAAAAGCGAGGAGCCGTCTTTGCCATCGGTTCCGTCTTTGCCATCTGCGCCATCCTTGCCGTCAGCCCCGGCGTCTCCTCTATCCCCTTTGTCGCCCTTCTCCCCTTTCGCGGAGAATCCGGAGTCAACCCCATCAACGAACCAGTTGCCATTCTCGCCGATAGTGACGACGGGCGTATGACCGTCCTCGCCTTTCTCTCCCTGGATTCCCTGGCCACCATCCCGGCCATCTGAGCCATTGATCCCGTTCGTGACAGTGAAAGCCGAGGCCGAACCGTCGCTGTAGGTTATCGTGTAAGTGTCGACGCAGCCATCGGAAGAGGTCAAAAAGATGCCCGTTATCGAGACGCCGTCCTGGCCATCTCTACCATCAGCACCGTCTTTGCCGGCGGCTCCTGCATCGCCTTTGTCTCCTTTTTCCCCTTTCTCTCCTTGCTCGCCGGTATCCCCTTTATCGCCCTTCTCCCCCTTGATGGAAGCAAGCCAATCCTCATAGGAAAGTGTACCCCCATTTTCCTGGTAGGCCTGATAGATCTGCTTGATCTCGTCTGCGTCCTCGTTGGAAGAAGAGCCCTGCTCGGGCTCGCCGCAGCTAGAGAGGACGATCGAGAGCAATGAGATAGCGCTTAGCCCTAACAAAATTCCGTTTCTTTTTTTCATAATCAAACTCCTTTTTTCTTTATCAGAGCCCCGTTTTTGGAGCTACGTTCCAGATGAATGGCCTCCCCGAAGGCGTCGCCTGCGTTCACCATGTTTCTCAAGCCCAATTCGATCCCGTCGTACTTTGGGAAAATGAAGCTCGGGGCGCCTCCGAAAGTCACGAAGCGGTACTCTTTCTCTTGTTTCAGGTGCTTTGGCTTAAGAAATGAGGCGCCTAGAAACAAAGAAAGGTCATCTCCAGCGTATAAGCCGCCCGGAGAAAGCAACTTGGAAACGCTTTCGTATTTGGTTACCCCTGCCCCACTCAAAATAATGTTTCCTTTTTCAAGCGCATCAAAATAGGCTTTCAGGACTTTTTCATACGTGGTGAGCAGGCAGCACCCTTTATAGCCACCGCCGTAATAACACCACATATAGGGGTCGCTCCTTTTCTTTGCTGACAAGCAAAGGACGCGCGGCTTGGCTTCTCTGCTGATGGGCGTTTCTTGGCCGCTGGAATCAAAGTAAAGCCCGCCGAACTCGTAAATGTCATTGAACTCCGAGGGGCTACTCACTTTCAAAGCAGGCGATTCCGGCCAATGAATGGCGCGGTATTTTCTAAGAGGGAAGTCCTCTAGCTCCTCGCGTTTAAACTCCGAGGTGAATTTCTTGTAAGCCTCGACGAATTCTTCATCATTCAGTTTCTTGATGAGATCGTCATTTAAAAGGCGCGTTTCTTCGGGAGAAAGTGGGTTCGCTTTAAGATAATTCTCAATGCTTTCACCCGATTTTATCTTTGGGCCGGCGATCTTCCCGTCTTTAGCAAACCGTTTCAAGGCGTAGGATAGCAATGGGATCTCGCTCGAGGGAAGGACCAGAACCCGGATTTGCTTTTTTTGGCCATCTAGCCGCGGCGCCGTTTGATTGGCTCTTCGCGAAGCCTTTTCGAGTCTTTGAATTAGTATGTCTTTAAAATTCGAGGCTCCCTGTCTTCTCTTCTTTTCTGCACAGTCACACCCCGCAGCCAAAATAGCAGGGACATCCGTCACGCTCTTAGTCGCCATCCTTCGGTCCCCCATCCTGCAGATCGACGCCTTTTCCGACTTCGAGCCGCGACAAAAGATCAACCAGCTCGTCCAGTACGCCATTAAGTTCAAACTGCCCGCCGTACTTGGCGCTCATCGCATCCAAGAAGTTCATCGCAAACCGCTTTTTCGCTTCCCGATCGTTGATTTTGACGAGTTCCGATAAGAAACTGAGAAATTCTTCCTGTGACATAATTGTTCCGCACAGTCTCGATAATGAGACATTAAAAAATCATAGACCCCCCCCGATTTTGTCAAGAGGCTTGATGGCATCAAAGGTTTTTGACGTTACGGATAATCCAGGAAGGCTAGAGAAGGCAAAGGGATCCGCCTCAGTAAGAACAAGGAATCGCCCACCTTGCTTTACCCCTTGTTTCTAAGTCTCTAGAATCCCATCTTCTTTCAAAGGGACAGTTCGAAAAGAGCTTATAGATATAAGCGAAACCACTCAGGGAGAGGCCTCCTATAAGCAAGGCGTTTCAGCGCCCTCATGAGAAAGCCAAGGGATAAGAGGCCGCCGTTTGGGCTGTTCATTACGCCTTTAGAGGATGATGGCGGGCCTAGAAGCAATGAACCTGGCCCAGGGCCCGCCATATCCCCCTAAAGCCTTTCTCCTGTTCTAGAACTTTGGGTCGCGCCATCTGAGCCGTCACAAGCCTCGGGATGGGGCCGTGATGCCTGAAAAACAGCTTTTTCATGGCTGAATTTAAAGATGGCTTTTAGGGAATGAACGCTATTGCACGTTTCGCGCCATTGGCTAAAAACGTGCAATAGAATATGGCGGTTATGCTAGCAAAAACGCTCCACGAGTTAACTTCGACTCTCTCCGGTCTCCGCGCGAAGGTTCTTTTCGGGAACTTCGACAAGGGGCAAATGTTTAATAGCCAATTAAGCGCCAAGTAAACGTTGCATTTAAAACCAATCGCGCAACATGCACGCGACCAAGAAATAGGTTGCATTCGTTTCTTCGCTTCAAATGGAACCGAAGCAAGAAAGAAGGGCGAAACGGCTTCCCCCATGATTCTCTTGCCCCCGTTTCTCACCTCTCTTAGAGCCGATTCCCAAGAGGGATTTCTAGAGCCGCCGTACATGTTGAATAGGTTAAAAAAGGGGGCTAGGACGAACAAGGAAGCCGTTTCGCTTTCGCTAGAGTCGGATTTTTAGTAGCTCCTCGCGCATCGCGGGCATCCAACGCGCCACCGTGTCATACACCAGCGTTAGCTTCGTGCCCCCATAATCATGGACGATTCGGTTCCTCATTCCGCGGATTGCCGCCCAGGGGACGTTTTTGGTTTTCTCTTTGAATTCGTCGCTAAGGTGCCCCGCGTTTTCCGCGATTTGGACGATACGAAGCATGATGGAATCCATCAACAGAGGATTTCCTTCTATCTCCTCTTCGCTCTTGCCTTCTGTGTGGGCGATGACGAAATTCAAATCGGAAAGGATGGTTTTCAGATAGTAGCCATCGTCCTTCTTGTTATCCATAGATCTTCACCCCGTCTTTCAGGATCTCCTTGGTCAACGTCAGATTCCCTTCTAATTCTGAGACATCCAACAGATCCACCTTTTTCTTGAGCCTCCCTCTCAGGGTTTCGACGAGTTCGAAGAACTTCATCGCGTCGAGGGGCATGGACACCAGAAGGTCGACGTCACTCTTCTCTGTCGCAGTCTTCTTCGCGTAGGAGCCGAACAGATAGCAATACTCCACCTCGGGGTGATCTTTCAAGACACCGCCCACGGCGCTTTTGATTTCGCTTAGGGTCAGGATGCCATGCTCCTCGTCGATGAGGCTTGCTTTCTCTAGAACCTCCAAAATGATCTGGTACTTTCTCGATGCCTCATTGAGTTTCCCAGCCTCATAGTTCACATAGGTTCTGCGGGTGACCCCCAGCAAGCGAGCAGCCTCTTCCTGAGTCAGTCCCTTTTCTTTTCTAAGTTCTCTCAAACACATAGTAGTCAACTCCTAGGCAAAGTATACTGATTTCACATTATGGAACAATAGAAATGAGAAATTATTTCCCATTCCAAAATAAAATACGAGAAATTCAATTTTTGCTCGTGAGCGGATCCGCATTGCCTCGATGGGCTCCTCGCCCATGATGTTCCCCATAATAAAAAGAAGCAAAACGCCCGGTTCATTCAGGTAGCGTTCCGCGAATGTAGGTGACAAAACAAAAAAGGAAGTTCCACAATTAGGTCGCTAGAAATAAAGGAGGAACTTCCGTGAAGATTTTAGCACAAGAGTCCAGCTTGCTGGGCGAAATGGTGAGCACGGCAAAGGAATCGACGCCCGCTTTCATCGCGAGGTGGCTGGAGAGAACCGACGCCGCGCTCTTCTCAGACCTCAAGAGTGAGGTCTTCGGCGGCGGGCGTCGGTTCTCTCTCATACGCCTCGATGAGAGGACCATCGTGACGACCGCGGGCGTCGTGACGTTCAAAAGAAGGTATTACCGCGACGAGTCGACGGGCAGATGCTGCCATCCTCTGGATGAGATCATCGGGCTGAGCCCGAGATGCAGGGTCATCGACGAGATGAGGCTCGCCGTCATCAAGGTGGCCAGCCAGATGTCTTACTCGAAGGCGGGCGAATGGGCCTCTCCTCTGGCCCCCGTGTCCAAATCGACCGTGGCGAGGATAGTCGCCGACACCGAGGTGGAGGCAAAGATGAGGCCGGTCGAAAGAGGCGGCAAGCCGCACGTCCAGATCGACGAGAAATACATAAAGATGGACGGCAAGAGCCACAAGACCAGATACGTGACGGCGACCGTATTCGACGGGGTGTCCACCCACGGGAAGAAGAAAAAGCTCGAGCACAGGACCCTCATATCCGGGGTGGACCTCGGCGACGTCGCCGGGAGGATAAACTCGGCTCTTAGCGAGGTCTACGGCCTCAAGGAAGGCGATTCCGTCTTCCTCTCAGGCGACCTCGCCCCCTACATAAGGGGCTTCGGGGAGAGGCTGGACTTCGACTCCGAATTCGCCCCCGACAGATGGCACATAACGCATTTCCTGTCCACCGACGAGCGGCCCGTCAGCGCAGGGGGAGTGGTAAAGAGGCTGGAGGAGATCGAGCGCGACGGCGACGTGACCGGCCTGAGCGACGACGCCATCAAGGCCTTCAGGCTGTGGCAGAAGGACAAAGGCTTCTTCGGCGTCTGGTCCGACCCTGAATACAAAGGCTGCTGCCAGGAGGCGATGAACTCGCATTACTACGCGGCCAGGTTCGGCAAGCTCGGAGGCAGTTTCAAGGAGAGGACCGTGAAGAAGCTGTCGCTCGTCATCGAGGCGCGGCTGAACGGCTGGGATCTGACCCTGTCCTCGTCGGCGCTGAAGCCCACGAGCGCAAGCTCGCTTGGCTCGCTGGGCAGGCCGTACGAGGGCAGGATGAAATACGACATCGACACCTCGGAGATGAGCTATGGGATGAGAAAACTCTTCTCCCAGATCAAATACGGGGTGTTATGATAAACGGGACTCAATCGTGGGGCTCGCCTACAAAAACGGAACGCTATCGGGAATTCGCCTTCAGAGTAATCCATCAGGATTTGCAGAGCCTTTATGTCTAATTCATCGTACCTATTAGCCATAATCACTTTTCGATGAGCGCCAGGATGATCTTCTTCTTCTGCTCTTCCGTGAGTTTGGACCTGTTCCTCGTAACGAGACTATAGGTCTGCTCAAAGGCGACGTCGCCGCTTAGCTGCGCCGCGGTGGGCTCGGCCAGCGTGTTCGCGTCGACCTTGAAGAAGTTGGCGATGTTGATGATGACGTCCATCCTTGGCCGCGTCGTACCTTTTAGATACCTGGACAGAGAAGCTTCGGAGATGCCTGATTTCTCGGCAAGCGTTTTTTGGTTTACGTTTTCTCTAATCATCAGTTCTTTAACCCTTTCTTGGAATAGTGGCATTGTGTCTTTGTCCTCCTTTGAGGATTTCATTCTAAGGTTGTGTACTTGGAATTGCAATTCCATTTTTGCAATCTCACGCAATTTATTTGTGCTTGAGTCGGAACGACAAATTCCACACAAGTTATCGGATTCCACCGGACAAACAAGCGTTTTGGGCGAGCCTGTTGCTATGAGGTAATTTGTTTCCGGCTTCCCCTTCTCCCCCGCCGTACCGGAAGAGGCAAGAAGCCAGGGTAGAAAGAGAGAGGCCTAGTCGCATTGGCAATCAATCTGAAAGAGCCAAGAAGCAAATCCTCGGTCCCACCGCTTCTTTTTATCCCGTTGGAAACATAGGCGGAATCCCCTAAATCATCCTCGAATGCGAAAGCCCCGTGCCTCCGACACCTTTATCCCTATACTGAGGCCATCCGAACCACGACATACGATTTATCCGCTTAGGGCTAACAAGCCAAGAAAGGAGCCAATAGCCATGACCAAACGGAAAACCCTGTCGATGATAAGCCTGGGGATGGGGGCCTCGCTTTTGGCGGGGAAAAGCCTTCTCAAGTCTTTAGCCATGCCCTTCGCAAGGCTGATCCCCTCCTATTTTGCCCATCAAAGATCCAAGGAATCGCCCTTCAACAGGAATTCAAACAGATCGATGATTGTGAACCCAGACTCGTCTTTCCTTATGGGAAGGGAGTCTTTCGTGACGATGATCTTCTTGAAGGAGTCGTCGATGTAATAGAGGCTCCGTTTCTCTCTCCGGAGAGTTTCCGGATCGCTGATGTTGAGGCAGGATTGGACATAGTATTTCTTATCTCCGCTTGTTGCGACGAAATCCACCTCGAGCGATTTTTGGACATAGATCCTTTTGCCGTTTTTATCGAATCTGTCGCTGGGCTCGTTTACGTCCACTTCGCCAACGGAGACCTGCAAGCCTCGATACCGCAATTCGTTGTAGATGACGTTCTCCATCAAGTGGGTCTCTTCGATCTGCCTAAAGGAAGTCACCGCGTTCCTCACCCCGATGTCTTCGAAGTAGACTTTATAAGGCGTGTTTATGTACGCGTTCCCTTTGATGTTGTATTTCAAAGCCTTGGAAACGACGAATGCGTCCTGAAAATGATCGATATAGCTGTTGATCGTGTCGTCACTGGGCTTGGTTTTTCGGACGGTTTGGAACAGTTTCTCCAATTTGCTCGGACTCGTGGGGCTGCCGATAGAGGAAGCAAGGACGGAGAAAAGCTCCTTCAGCGTATCCACATCCCTTACGCCTTTTCTCCCGACGATGTCTTTCAAATAAACCTCGTAAGCGAGCTCGGAGAGATAGTTTCGCCTGTCGCTCTCCGCTTGCTTATAGACAATGGGGATCCCTCCCGTGACCAGATATTCCTTCCAGGCCTCGGAGGGGGAGAAAGAGAAACCGGTCATGAATTCGCCGAAAGAAAGGGGCAGCATGTGGATGGAGGATTTTCGGCCTCGGAATTTGGTCTCGATTTCAGAGGAGAGCAATTGGGAATTGCTGCCGGTTACGTAGACATCGTAATTCTCGTGGGAGAGGAAGCCGTTCAACGTCCCGACGAAGGAATCGAGGATCTGAATCTCATCGAGGAGAAGATAGTAATCGCCGGGCTCAGAGGTGACATCTTTGATGTAAGCCCGGAATTTCTTGGAATTGATCGTATAAAGATCGTTTCTCCCCTCTATTTTGGTGGGCTCTTCTGGGAAATACCCATCCAAACGGTCAATGTGCTCATCGTTGTCGAAGGAAAATCTTATGATGAAACTCTCCTCTATCCCCAAAGAGAGCAGCTTCTTATAAAAGAGGTTGTTCATCAAATAGGATTTGCCGCACCTGCGAGCGCCCGTGATGACTTTGATCAAGGAATTGCTCTTCTTGGCAAGGAGCTCATTTAGATATCGATCTCTTTTAAATTCCATAAATAGACCTCCATTTGAAATTTTTCAAAGTCTTTGATTTTTTTCGAATATATTATATTAGAAATTCCCCGGTCTTCAAATTTCTATTCGAAAGTTTCCAAAGTCTTTGATTTTTTTCGAATAGGACTGAGAAAGGTGTGCAGGAACAAGCGCGGAGAAAGCCCCGGGCGAAGTGAAGTCCGAGGGGAATCGATCGGATAGGCGCCGCTGAGGCCGCAAGGTCGGCGAAAAGGCCAAGCGAATCGCAGCCTTTTGAGTAGTGGGCGTCAAGCGTCGGCAGGGCGAGGGTTTTGCCGGATCTACTTAGGCGGGTGAGCCACATGAACTTTTGTGCGCGAACGCCGAAGTTCGCGTTTGTCTCTTTGATGATGGGGGCTTGTCCGCGAAAATCTTGCTCTTCCGATATTTCTGGAAGCTGGAACCGTCTTGGCTAGGATACGTCGCCATAGGTGCTTCGCCCTTTATAAAGGCATTTCAACATGCGTATTTGACATGGAGGAAAAGGCTTGGGGGACGTGGCTTCATCCTCCCTTGAAACAGGCGAGATAAGCAGAGCCAAGCCCGCAAGCGTTTGCCTTCCCTCTCGTCCTTTTCGAGGCGAATCCTTTGGCGAAGAATCATCGGGGTTTTGCCGCGTTTTCGTTGCAAGAAACGCGCTTTTCAACATCAAAAACAAGTGAAAACGCGATGCCATCGAACTATTTTTAGTTAACACTTCATTGCAACGGATTATACGAGGAGAGGAGCCCGCTTTTGAAAAGATAGACCTGAGGGTGGCTCGCGGGAACGCAGGGGCGCAGCCCGTATTCAAAGGATCAAGCGAAAGCGGAATAAAAAGGAGTAATCAAGACTTTTTCGATCTCTTGGCATCTTTGGCTTGCCTTGGATAAGATTGGATAAGAAGTTGGATAAAAGTTGGATAAAAGTTGGATAAAGTCGGATAAAGTCGGATAAAAGTCGGCGAGGTGTGATTCCGGCCTTCAGCCATGTTGATGCCTCATTACAGCAAGAGCTCATAGAGGCGCGCCAATTTCTTAATCCCTGTCTGAACCGGAGCAAACGAAAGAACTTAAGTCATTTTACCTATGGTGGCGGGTGGCGTTTCTTAGCCTCGTAAGGCATTACACGCCTATCGAATAGACCCCCGACGACGTCGAGCTAGCCCTCGTTCATGGCGGCCGAGCCGCGCTCTTCAGGGCTTCAGGCAGCCGATAGGCAAAACGAGCACGCCGTCATCCCTTTTTTCCGACATGCCCCCGCCGGTTATGACGAGCTTGAGATCTGGCAGGCGGAGGGAAGGCTTGGCCCCGCTTTCGTTGTATTCCCTGATCAGGCGCTCGATCTTGCATAGGTGTTCCGCGCCGAGATCGATCTTGTCCTGCCCTAGTTTGAATTCGATCAGGGCGTACCTCCCGTCCTTTAGATGGAGGACGCAATCGGCCTCGAGGCCGTTGCGGTCCCGATAGTAGGAGATCTCCCCGTTCATCTTCGCGCTGTATATCCTCAGGTCGCGTATGCAAAGCGACTCGAACAAGAAGCCCAGGGTGTTGAAGTCCTCGTTGAAGTATTCGGGCGAGAGGCCTAGCGCGGCCACGGCCAAAGAAGGATCGATGAGATTCCTCTTTGGCCCGGACCTCACGCTCGTTTTCGAGCGGATCGAAGGCGACCAGGCCGGGATGTCCTCGACGATGTAGAGCTTTTGAAGCGCCCCGACATAATCGTAGAACGTCGTCGATGACAGAGCGGAGGAAGGGGCGTCGCCAATCATCGTCTTCGCCTTCGCGCAGGTGCAGATGTTCCTCGCGTAGGTGCGCATGACGGCCTCCGCGATGCTCGCCCCCCTCTTGACGCCGTCGATCCTGGAGATGTCGACGTGGCAGGTCTGGTAGAAGAGGTCCTCGGCGATGGCGAGCTGCGCCTCTCTCCCTTTGTTCAGAAGCGAGCGCGGCCAGCCGCCCCTGCACAAGGCGAAGACGAGGCCGTCGAAGTCGAGAGACGACTCAGCGAACGGCATTTCCTTGGTCGTAAAAAGATTGAGGAGAGAGATCTCCCCGGTGGATTCCCCGCTTTCGTAGAGGCTCATCGGGTACATCTTCAGAGTTGATATCCTGCTCGTCCCCGTATGGGGGGTCTCCACTTCTTTGGAAGAGGAGCCGGTCAGGATATAGAGCCCGTTCTCTCCCTCATCGTCGATGGATTTCCGAATGGCCCCCCAGATCTTCGGGGCGTCCTGCCATTCGTCGAAGAGCCTAGGTTTGGCTCCGATGAGCAGGCGCGAGGGCATGCTGCTCGCCACGGAGAGATACCGCTCTCTTTTATCCTCATCCTGAAACTCCACGAAGCTCTTCGCCTTTTGCTTCGCGGTGGTCGTCTTCCCGCACCCTTTCGGCCCGACGATGAGCGCCCCTCCGAAGGCATCGAGCTTCCTGGCCAGCAAATCATCCGCTATCCTGCTTCTGTATTGAGATTTCATAACGATTCCCTCCTCCCATATTGTGGTTTGGAAAAAAGTCAAAGTCAATGCCGGTTTACATTTTTGCAGTGTTTTGGCGGACACTTTTGTAGTGTTTTGGCGAACACTTTTGCATTAATTCGCGAATTGCTTTGACCTGTGCTAAGGAAGAGCAGGATCCTGCTCCCCTCGTCATAATCAAGATGGCTCGTGGGGTTTGGATGCCAAGTTCGTTCTTTGATCAAGCCAAACGCAGCAAAAGCGGCAAAGCAAGGCCCCCGAAATCCGCCAATTTGCCGTCTTTTATCGATGACACGTCTTTTTTTACTGCATCCTTGCTGCGCCAACACAGCTTAAGCTGAGCAAAATCAGGAGGAGGAAACCGCCTCGCGGGCCAAAGACGAGTTTTCTTTGCGTTGCTTTCGTTTTCAATGCAAAACGAGCAGTTTTGAAAACCATCCCGTCGCATTTCTTTCATTCTTTCATTCTTTTATGAACTTTTGAAAGTAAAACCTTTGGATTGTTTTCATTTTTTCAACCTTAATGGGGCTGGAACTTTGACTTCAACGTCCAAGGGCTTGCGTCAACTCACTAAGTCAAGCCCCATCCTCGTCGGTCGCATCCCATTTGATGCATTCGACCAGGTAAGGGAAAGGGCTTGATTGCCCTAGACTATCGCCGGGCCAAAGCGATGACCGGCGAAATGCTCAGGAAACGCTACAGACTTGCCACCAAAGGCAAGAGCCGTTCCTGCATCCCCTCTCGTTATCTTGCTTTCTCGGGGAGATGCATCTCCTTAATGGCTTCAAGGTCTTTGGAGGGATCGTTCTTAAAACCCATCCTCACCAAGGCAAGGCCAAGGCATTTCATGGGTGGGCGAGGTCAGCTTCTTTGCCAAAGCCAGGAAAAAGGAAAGTAAGTGCTTAAGCAGCAAACAAGGAACATCAAAAAGAATTCACCGGCAAAACTATCGTCGCCATCGCTTCTTTCTATCCTGTCGGAGGCATGGGACGCCCCTCCCATGACGTCACCCCACACGAAAATTCTATGCCTCCGACACGTTTATCCCTTATACTGAGGCCATCCGAACCACGACATACGATTTATCCGCTGAGGGCTAACAAGCCAAGAAAGGAGTCAATAGCCATGACCAAACGGAAAACCCTGTCGATGATAAGCCTGGGGATGGGGGCCTCGCTTTTGCTCGCCCCCGCCGCCTTAGGCGCCACCAGCCAGACGCTCGCGGGCGAAGAGAGCGATACGCGAAGCTTCGTCTTGAGCGCGCAAAGCATCGGCGAAGCGCAAGAAGACGGAGAGAGCTCTCTCTACGCGGGAGGCCTGCGCTTCGTCTTCAGCCAAGCCACCTTCTCCGATGGGCTAGCCACCTTCAAAGGGGGAAGCCTCTACAACGCCGACCTCGCCGGGACAAAAGCCAACTCCAAAGGCAGGATCGGCACCGGCTTCAAGAAAATCGCCTTCGAGGGCCTGACGAACAGAGGGGGTTTTACCGTCTCCTTCATGAGCGACGCCGAAACCGCCTTGGAGACCAAGGAAGTCGAGGCGGGCGCTTCCGCCACGGAGGTCTCCCTGAGCGGCGACGGCAACGCGAAGGTTGTGAAGCTGACCTTCAACTCAAGCGGAGGGGTCTCCTTCTCCTCCATCACCTACTTCTACACCTGCGGGAACGCCAATTCATAACGATCCCGTTTCCCTTCCGGGCTGGAGACGTCTCTAGCCCCGCGCATTGTCTCCTAAGGGGCGGCTCAAATCCTCTATGGGGCCCCTTAGGGGACACCAACCTTCAAAAGGAAGGATCCTTCCCTTCCATGCGCCTCCTGAATCGGATGGAGGCGGCCTCTCCTCTAAGGGCTTCTTCTTTGTTGCCCTCTCAATGGAAGCCCTTAGAGGAGAGGGAAAAGAGCCAAGCCAACGAGTGACTTTGCTCTTTTCGTTGCCCCGCAGCCATTGGGCAATTTTTCAGAAAGGAAAGGCGGGGACGCAAGCGAAGAAACCTCCAAGGCCAATTTAAAAACGGAACCCTAAAACAAGGGGGTCACGCCAGACCAAAAAAGAAAACCGCAGCCGGACTAGCCACGGTCATAAAGCGCTTTGGAGTTCAGTCTTCATCGTCCCAGCCCCCATAATCATCATCCGCCAATGAATCGTCTCCGAACGTCTTCTCGCAGAAGCGATCGACTTGATAATCGAGGTTGGAACTGTCCTCGCTCACCACGAACTTCTTGATGATGTGCTTGATCTTCCTGCAATGGGGACACCGGGCGATGAAATCGATCTCGATCTTGTCCTTGTTTGCCTTTTCCTTCCGCCTCTTCTCCTCATATCCGTAGTCACAGCCATCAAGGCTTTCGCCGCAAGAATCACAGTACCTGCAGGCGTTCTTCGTCGCGATCTTATACCAGACGATGCCGATTACGAAGAGGAGCAACCCTATCAAATAGAGGGGCACGCCAGAGGGGATGCCGAGGGCCACGAAATGCAGAATCAGGCCCGCCGTCGAGACGATCCCTCCGACGAGCCTCTGCACTTGGTGCTTGTTCTTCATGGAGGGGAGACTAGTGTCCGAACTTGTCTTTGACGAAGCTATCGACCTGGAACTCGATGTTGTCGGAATTGTTGGTAAGGGTGAACTTCTTGTCGAACTGCTTCTTCGCGCCGCAATGGGGCAGGTGGCGATGAAGTGGACGTTGACCTCGACGTTCCCCTGGTCATTGATCTTCCTGTTCCTCTCCATGTACTCGTAGGCGCAGCCATTCATGCTTTTGCCGCACTTATCGCAGTATTTGCGCGAGTTGGCGGTCGCGATTGCGAACCAGATGAGGCCGGCGAGGATAAACGGGGCGCCGATAAAGGTTAGGGTCAAGCCCACGTTCGTGAAGGCGCCAATAGCCGCCAAAATAATCCCAACGCCCGCCACGATCCCGGCGACCAGTCTTTGCACATTATGTTTGTTTTTCATTCAATCACTCCTTTCACAATATGCTTTAGGTGAATGATACCCCCCCCTCCTCAATGCAACAAAAACCATACGGAAAGACACATAAATATCGTTTTCCGATATTCTATCCCCATTTATCAAGTTTTAGCCAATCCTCACGGAGGCGCATCGGAGGCGCCATCTCTTTTACAAAGCAAAAGAAAAGGCCAACGCCTGCGCGCCTATCTAGGCCCTTGCCCGACTAGAATCCCTTCCATCGTGCTTAATGCAAATCTCTATCCTAATAACTCTTATTGTTCCCTCTTGCAGAAGCCCAGTCAGCGCGGGGGTAGATCCGCCGCTTAAGTGTGGACAGGCTGAGGCTGATCTTCTCGGCGAATTTCGGCTTCGACATCCCGCTTGCGAGGCAGTCGGCGGGCGTCTTCTCTCCGAACCCTTTCGTGTAGGCTTTCACGCCAGCGATTCTGGGGCATCCGCCCCCGAACCGCTAATGAGGGAATCTTTAACGCTTAGGCAAATGTCGAATTCGTCTTTATGAGGGGATTCCGGGGTGACCGCTACCTTTACTACGGGTTTGGCAAAACAAAGTGGTCGTTGATTGCAAAAACACCGGGCCTTGAGATGGTTTATGCCCATAATGAATGTATCCTCCATCTTCGCCGTCAACCCGACGGCCGACGAAATCGATAGAAGCGTCAAAAGAGAAAGCAACTTTGCCATGCAAATTGCCGTTTAGCAAAATATCCGCATCAAACAAATCCCCTCTTCGGATCAATCGGGCACGCATCGGGTTTTCAATCGCTAATGGTAATTGCCGGACGAACGCAAATGTAAGGAGGATCAGTTTCGGAGTAGCCTTGGGAGCGAAAAAAATTTTTACTTCCTAGTATACTAACGACGCATACATCTCTGAAATCGGGAAATTTATCTATGGCATAGGGGGAACGCGTCCAATATTCGCACATCTTTTTGATATCAGGAGTGTTCCCGGTCGCGGCTCCTTTTGCCCGGGCCCAATCGGTTGTTAAGCACATTCTGCTGGAATCATCCGAAAAATAGGTGGAGTAGTCTTGGTAGCTAAGCAAATAAACTTTGTCGTTGGTGTTTTCGCAGGCATACTTGGTTTTCGGGTCATTTGTAGTCGCGGCCGAATTGTCGACTTCCGTCGTAAGCACAAAAGAATCGCCGAAAGAGAAGGCCGCGTTATAGAATTCGCCATTCAGCCAATCACGGACCAGAGATTCTTTATAGTTATTCAAATAATAGCCGAATTTGCTTATGCATTCTTCTTCTTCGTCTTCGCACCAAGGGAAGTAATACTCAGTGTAATTTTGCGTGTCCAATAATTTTGCAGAGACCAGTTTCGTTTGTTTCCCGGCAGACGAAAGCACTTTCCACCGAATGGGTTCGCATTTGAACCAATAAGTTGATCCACGCTTGATTTTTTCGCCATCATCGAAATAACTATAGACCACGAAGGTCAAGGTTGTTTTCGCATAGTAATCGCCCTTATAGAAATACCACGAGCCCATTTGAGGCGAAGTCATGGCATCAAGCGCGGCGATTGTTTCTTTATCGGAAACGTGCGTCTGGGGATAATAGCCATACTCGCAAAAAGAAACGCCCTCATCGGTAACGTATTCTGGCTTATCGACGATGGGAGAAACTCCATCGCTCGAATCCGATGAGACGGCATCAAGCGGATCCTGGCTTGCTTTGGAATCCCCGCCGCCTGAAGCGCACGACCCAAGCAGCATGGCAACAAGCAAGCCGGCTGAACCAACGTAAAATTTCTTTTTCATATTCTTTGTGCTCCTTTATATGAAATTCTTAATAAACACATAGCCCGAATCGAAATCTATGTACTTCCCCGCGACCAAGCCATCCGCCGCGGTTACTTGCAGGAACAGATTTTCGGAATCGTTTAGTTTGAAACAAACAAGATGGGGATTGCTCTCGATTATCAGGTTGTAGGCCTCCCCGGCACCGAAGCAATAAAAATTAGGGAGATCCTCAGCAATCTCCTTGCACCGCCAACACGGGGTGTATCTGCAAATGATCCAATCAAGTTTGGACATCTCGGATTTGGAGTTGTTCGACCACGCAAGAAGCTTCTTCTCCACGCAGGAGAAATCGCGTCTCCTATCTTTGGGCAATTGGCCGCCGAAATCGCTTAAAAACTCGCACCGCTCTTCCTTGACGCCATTTTCATTAAAGCGGGTGTCTTTATAGAAGACATCGCCGCCTATCGGGATGACAACCGGATAAGAGGGAACGCCCTTCTTGGCGTTTTTGAGCACGCCGCTATCACAAAGGGCCTCACGTATCATCCCAAGCAAGGAATTTTGGTCTTGCATTTGCTTCATGGGATCGCGTTCTTCCTGATTATCCATCCCGGAGATCGCCACCAATATCTCGTCTCGTTTTTTCGCGAGCAAAACGCATTTCACGTTTTCTTTATCCCTCATGACGGGGACGAAATCGCCGAAAGCCTTTAAGGCATTGTTGATGATTCCGTTCATGCCTTGCCGCCTTTCAGCGCTTTAAACGCTTCGTCGACAATCTCGCCCCATTCCTCGATGAGGGCGTTTTTCAAATCCCCGACGTTCTTCTCCTCGAAATAATTCTTGATTCCCAAAGCCTCCTCTTCGTCGATGGGCCTATCAAGGCTCTCGCCCATAAGAAGCGACCAAAGCCTTGTCAGGCTTTCGTCTTCATCGAAAGCGCCTTCCGCGACAGAAAGCGGAAAATCGTGGAACTTCTCCTTAAGAAGCAGGCAGCAAAACACTTCCTGAAAATCTTCGACCCTCTTTTGCAGCCTCTCTAAGCCATCAACCGCTTCTCTAACTTCGGTGGTGCTTTCGCCTTTAACCCACTTGGCCTTCTTGGATTGAGCGATTGCCTTGGAGACCAAGATCTCCTGAACCGCTTCAAAATAAAGGAACGCATTCACGAATTTCTCTGAATGGTCGAGAGTCAAAGATCCCTTAGAATCGATTCTGAACTCACAGCCATCGAAAAAACGTTCATCAAAAGGTTTGAGTTGATCTTGTGAGCTTTTGAAGCGGAACATCTTAGCCATCAGAAAAAATCATAGACCCCCCCCGCTTTTGTCAAGCGTCTCGATTGCATCTATGTTTTTTGTCCAATAAATCTATCCAAAAAGAGGTGTGTCAATATTCTCACTCCAGCGAAAGCTCGCCATGCACGGCACCGTTTCTACCCCGTTTGGCTAGGATCATTCCCCAGCCTATAGGATGCAGGCCCTGCTTCCCTATCTCTTCTAGCTTCTCTTCACAGGCCTGCATCATATAGGTGAAGTAATCGGTCTTCTCCTGATTACCTATGATCCTAGCCAGGACACGCTTGCGCTTGCTGGTCTTATAGATGAGTTTTAGATAAGCGATCGCGGAGTCGATTCCGAAGGCCTTGGTCTGGTAAATGAAGTTCCCCTCGACGCAGGCCTTGATCCTTTGGTAGGAGACCTTCTTCGCGAAGGACTCCCCTTCGAAATGGATAACCTTAGACGAGGGGACGTTGTAGATCTTTTTATGCAGCTCATGGATGAGCCGGTAACAGAGGAGGACTTCCTCCGCGCACATGAAGATATCCTTGTCGAATCCCCCTAGGGCAAGGAAGTCCTCCCTCCTCATCATGAGGGAGGCCCCGCAGACATAGCCCTTAATCTCAATAGGATGGTCTTTGTAGTTGAAGTCGATTTTCTTCCGGATTTCCTTATGGACTAAGATTGTCCATAAGGAATTCAGTTTCCTCTCCCCTTTGAGATCGAGCTCAAAGGGGATACAGGAGTTATTGGGGTTGCCGTCCCTCTTATAGAGATTGCTGCCTGCGATCGAGGCATCAGGATGCCCATCTAAGAAAGAGCTAAGCTCATAGATCACATCGCTTTTAAGCGAGTTGCCCACGTTCATTAAGAAAAAGTTTCTCTCCAAAAAGAGGCGGCACCAGGTTTGTTGCCAGACAATCCAAAAGAAAGTGGGCAAGACGTTGGGAGACGAAAACGTACTCCCGCTTCTACCCCTATGGAAAACGCGGTGGGTTACCATCGCGTCTTCGTTGTCTCTTCGCTTAGTCGTGCTGCTTGACTGGGCCGCCGAATAAGGCGAGCTTCTTGAGAAGCGCCATCATCCCCTCGACGTCTAGCCTTGCCGTGTTG
>CAVKPZ010000009.1:0-13257 GCA_963658395.1 Lachnospiraceae bacterium
GGAAGGCTACCAAAAAGGGGTCCGGCTCCGCCATGACCCCCAATTGACGCTTACGAGGATCCCGTAGATATCGCCTTTGTCGATATCGAGGGAGACGCGGTCTAAAACCGTTCTCTCCCCGTAATGCTTGCTTAGGTTTCTGATCTCAAGGGTGGCCATAAATATATAAAATCCCGTCCTCCAAAGCCGAAGGACGGGATTAGACCCGTGGTACCACCTTGCTTCGCCTAGAAGTCGCCTTCTAAGCCTTACTGGGTTCAGACAAACCCTCTTGCTGTAACGGGCAATCCCGGGAAAGGCTACTAGCTTCACCCTCCAGCTCAGAGGCCATGTTCGCTCTCTTCTTCCCGTCCCTCTTCCACCGTCAGGGACTCGCTCAGGGGCTTAGGGGAGTTACTCTTCCTCGTCGACGCCGATGCGCATAATTTAGACCGCGATTCGTTTTTGGCAAGAGGGAAATCGAAAGTCCATCAAAAAAGCCACCCGCGCGGGGTGGCTAAGGGATGGATGGCTCTCAGATGAGCGTCACTTTGATCTTCGCGACGGCGCCGCAGGTGCTGTCTTCGGTTATGCTATTGACGCGGAAGCTGTAGTCGCAGGTCATCGTCTCGTCGATCGTGTATTCCTGCTTCATCTTGCTCTTGTTGGTGATCTTCTTGGCCTTGTTCCAAAGGGCGCTTTGGGAAGGCATGTACATGGTGGCTCTGTCCTTGCCGCCGGAATCCTTCAAATTGAAGGTGCTGTTTTTGCGGAAGAGGGAGGAGTTGCTTGCTTTGTAGGTGGTGTTGGTCTGGGCGTTGGTGTCGCTCCAAGTAGCCTCTAGGATGGAAATCTGGCTGTAGCTGCGCTTAGCAAGTTTTTCCGTCGTCCAGTAGTCGCCGTCTTTCCCTCGGCCGAACTTGGAGTTGTCATTCCTTAGATCGAAGGCCTTCTGCCCGACTTCATCGGGGGTGGAGAAGACCTCTTCCTCGGCGTAGCTCTTGCTGCTTGTGGCCCTGGCGTCGATGTGCCAGACGCGGATGCCGTACTGGGTGAAGCCAGACTGCGTCGTGTAATCCTTCTTGCAAAGGCCATAGGGGCCGACGAGCTCGACCATCATGTATTCGTCGAAGGCGGTGTTGTTGTAATTAGGGGAGGCGAGGACTAAGCAGTCGCCGGTGGTGGTGGCCAGGCGCAAAGTGATCTCGGCGCTCTTGCCCCCTTCTAGATCCTCCTCCTTGAGGACCCAGGGGTTGACCCAACCGTAGGCGAACTTGCTGTAGCTATTGTGGTCGCCGAGGTTCTGATCCATGTAGTCGATGCCTCCGGCGGGGCTCCATTCTTTGTTGTAGTCGTAGTAGTCGTCCAATCCGAGGGTGTGGCCGGTCTCGTGGATGAAGGTGCGCGACTCATAGCCATTGGAGCCTTCCGCGAGGAAGTTCGTGCTCGCCCAGGCTAAGGTCTGGACAGTTGGGCTCGTGAGGGTGCCTGCGCTATTGCCCGTGTAGGTGACGTAAGCCCACCAGAAGGAGGTGTCGCCGCTAGAATAAGGGTAGGCGTAGACATTCCAGATGAGATCGATGAAGCCGTCGTCATCCGAATCGAGGTCGTCGAGCGAATAGGCATCCGCCCCCAAAGCGCCGTGATTGTCTTTCTTGTATTCTGCGATATACCAGGTGCGGACCCTCTCGGCGGCGCTTACGCCAGCCTGCCCGCCCGAGGACTTCTCGAAATCCTTCGCGGTCTCGCCGAAATCAATCCAAGTGGGGATCATGACGACGTCGAAGGCGCCCTTGCCGAAGGAGCTCTGCTCATAGAAACTCTGGACGGAGATGGTGCCGCCGACTTTGTCGATCTCTTCCTGGGTGCCGGTGAAGGTGAGACGGATCTTCTCTAGAAGCGCTTCGTCAGCTTTGATCGTGTCTTTCTCATCGTCGGGGTTCTCGGTGAATTTGATCGGGGCGACCAAAAGCTTCTGCTTCTTGCCGCTAGTGGGGTAGCTATTGACGTGGGGGTTGCCGGCGTTAGAGTAAAGCTGGGAGCGGGTCAGCTTCTTGGTGACTCCCTCCGCGTCCTTGTACTCCGTTACGCCTTTGGGGAGGTCATCGTTCGTGATGACTCCTCCATCGCTTGAGGAAGAGGAACTGCCCTTCTCGCTGCTGGAGGTATTCTCGCTGGTCGAGGAATCGCTGGTGCTTTCCTCCTCCTTGACCGCGTTGCAGCTGCCTAGCGCTAGAGCGACGCCTAGGAAGGCGAGCACGCTGATTTTCTTGATGCTTTTCATTTGTTTTATCTCCTTATTATCTGGTCTTGTAGATGATGTAGAGGATGATCCCTATGAGGAGGAAGAGCCCCCCGATTATCAGAATCGCGAACATCGGCTTCCGATTTTCGCTATCCTTCAGGACCTTGTAATCGTAATAGGTCGCGGGGAAGCCCTGCTCCTTGAAGTGAGGCTTGAAGACGGTGTAGACGAGCGTCTTCATGGAATAGGCGAGGAAGTCGAAGGCCCCTTTCGTCGAGAAGAACTGCAGGAGGAAGCTGAGACATAGGAGCAATCCCGATAGGGCGGCGCAGTCGACGGAGATCGCTAGGACATCCGTTTTCAAGCCCGCTCCCGATTGGGAGAAATACTCAAGCAGCCCTATCCCTACCCCGAGCAAGCAGGCGAGCGCGAAGCTGATGGCGAAGGCGATCCAGAAGCCTTTCGTGAAGAAGGGCTCCTTCTTTTGCTTTTCCTCTTGCTTGCTCATTTCTTGAGCTCTTCTAGGTAGCGCGCTTCCTCTTCGTCGTTGCAGCGGACGAAGTGGCCGGGGGCTATCTCGCGGAAGGTCGGCTGCTGAGAGGAGTAGTCATGGCTTTCCGCGGGGTTATAATGGATCCTTTGCCTGTTGGTCTCGGTGATGGGGTCGGGGCAAGGGACGGCGGAGAGGAGGGATTTTGTGTAGGGGTGGAGGGGATGGGCGAAGAGCTCATCGCTAGTGGCGAGCTCGACGAGGTTCCCGTAGTACATGACCGCGATCCGGTCGCAGAAGTATTTGACCACCGAGAGGTTGTGGGCGATGAAGATGATCGTCAAGCCCAGGCTGTTCCTTAGCTCGTTGAGGAGGTTGATGACCTGCGCCTGGACGGAGACGTCTAGGGCGCTCACTGGCTCATCGGCGACGATGAGCTCCGGGTTCATGATGACGGCGCGCGCGATGCCGATGCGCTGCCTTTGGCCGCCCGAGAACTCATGGGGGTAGCGATTGGCGTGCTCGGGGACGAGCCCGACGAGCTGCAGGACCCTCGAAACCTCCCGGTTGATGAATTCCTTGTCGTGGCAGCCCTGGATGATCAGCCCTTCGGCGATGATGTTGCGGACGGTCATCCTGGGGTTCAGCGAGGCGATGGGGTCTTGGAAGATCATCTGGATCTTCGAGGCGAGGTTCGCGCGCTTGGCCTTGCGCATCTCCTCCTTGTATTTCTTATAGGAAGCGAGCTCCTCTTCGCTTAGCGCGGAGGCGCTTGTGGCTTCCACTTTCTGCAGCAGGGGACGGTATTTCTCCTCGACCTTCTGCATCTCTTTCGCAGCGATGTTCTTGTTGTAATTTCGATCGTCTTTTTTCGCCTGGGCGATCTTATCGCGCTGGACGGAGCAGATCCCCTCCGCCCTTTCCTTCTTGCTTTTGATCTCCTCTTCTAGAGGGGCGACTGAAGCGCGGTAGTTCTCGTAGAGGGCGCGCTTTTCCTCGTAAAAAGGAGCGGCGCGGTTTTTTAGCTCCTTCTTTGCCCTCTTGAGGGTCATGGGGACCTCGAATTGCGCCTCGTAGCAGTCCTCACCGCTGCAGACGTTGAACAAAGAGACGGAGGCGGGCGTCCCGAATTTCGTCTCGTAGGAGGCGAGGTAGTCCTTTTGCTTCTCGGAGATCTCGGCTTTTAGACGCTTTAGGTCATCGTGGAGGCGGATGTTCGTGAACTTGATCTCCTTCTCGTTCCACCGGGTGCCCGCGGCGATGCGCGTGCCTTCTAGCCAGATGTCGCCGGAAGTGATCTTGTAGAGCTTCATGATGTCTCTGCCTGTCGTGGTCTTGCCGCAGCCGGATTCGCCGACGAGCCCGAAGACCTCGCCTTTGTAGACGGAGAAAGAGACGTCATGGACGGCCTTGAGATACTTGTTGGGGCCGCTGCCTCCCGCAAAGCGGAAATACTGCTTCAGGTGGCGGACCTCCAGGAGCTTCTCGGCGTCTTGATAGTCGAATTTCTTCTGGAACTCTTTCTTTGGGGCAGGAGATGCTTGTTCGACGGTTATTTTCTCAGCCATGGCGTTTCTCCTCCTTCAAGTAGTTTAAAATCGAGTTTTTCATGTTCGTGGGCTTCGGGGTGAACTCCGGGTGGGCGCTTAAAGCGGATTGGATTCGCTCGATGACGATGTCCGGTGCTTTGAAATCCGGGGCGTCCTTATGGAGATTCCAGCTCGCGGCGAAGTGGGTGGGGCTCACCTCGAAGAAGGGGGGCTGCTTCTCCAAATCGATCGCGAGGGCATGGGCGTTTCTGGCGGCGAAGGCATCGCCTTTCGGGGGCAAGAGCATGTTCGGGGGAGTGCCCGGGATGGCGCTGAGCTGCTCTTTGGTGTTTAGGTCCGGCATCGAGCCAAGAAGGGCGAGGGTATAGGGGTGGCGGGGGTCATAAAAGATCTCCGTGTCGGTCCCATATTCGACGATCTTGCCCGCGTACATGACGGCGATGTCATCGGCCATGTTGGCCACGACTCCTAGATCATGGGTGATGAAGACGATCGAGAGGTTCCTCTCTTTCTTCAACTTGTTGATGAGTTCGAGGATCTGGGCTTGGATGGTGACGTCCAAAGCGGTGGTGGGCTCGTCGCAGATGAGGATCTCCGGGGAGGAGCAAAGGGCGATCGCGATGACGATGCGCTGCCTCATGCCGCCGGATAACTCGAAGGGGTATTGCTTGAAGCGCCTCTCAGGCTCGGCGATGCCGACTTCCCCCATCATTTGGATGGCTCTTTCCTTGATTTGCTTCCTTGACTCCACGTGGGTGGCCTTCTTGATGGCCTCCTCGTACTCGGCGATGACCTTGTCGACGTAGGAGTCGAGTTTGCTCATGCCTTCTTTCTTGAGGTCTTCTAAATGGACCAAAAGCTCCTCGATGGCGTCGTGGAGCTCGTTCACGAGGTCCTCTTCGCTAGGGATGATCTCCGGGAGCTTGGCCCTTTCCGAAGGCGGGAGGGCGAAGAAATCGTCGACGCCGGCTTTGGCGTAGGCCTTTTTCAAACGTTTGGAGGCGGCTCCATAGGATTTCGCGCTTGCTAGAATGTCCTTAAGAATGGTCGGGAAGACCGTGACCGTGTTGTCCTTGTCGCCGAGCACATTGAGGCTGCAGGAAAGGATCGATTTGTACAAGGGGCGGATTTTGGCGATGGTCAAAGGGATGTTGCACCCGTTGCTCCCGAAGGATTCGTCTTCGATCAGAGAGAGCTTCTCCAAAACCTCGTCGATGGCCGCTAGCCTTCTGGAAAGGTCTTTCCTCACAGCCTCTTCGAAAAGGGAGGGGTGGTCGCTAGGGACGGAGGGGAAAAGGCGAATGGTCTCTCCCTCCTCGTCTTTGGACCTTATGACTTTGCTGCCTTTTACGAAGGCCTTCGTTTCCTCGCCTTTATCTGAGGCAAGGAGGATTTTGTTGAGCCTAGCGATGTCTTTATGGGCTTCCTTGAGGTCGCTTTTCTGCTTGAGGACCATCGCCTCGGTGAGCTGTTTCCCCACGATCATGATGGGGTTGAGCGAGGAGAGGGGGTCTTGGAAAATCATCGAGATTTTGACTCCCCTGATCTTGTGGAAGTGCTCCTCGTCGATCTTGAGGAGGTCCTGGCCGTCATAGATGATCTGGCCGCCTTCGACGATCTTATTCTTCGCCAAAATGCCGAGGATCGCCTTCGAGGTGACGGATTTCCCTGAGCCCGACTCGCCGACGATCGCAAGCGTCCGCCCGCGGTAAAGCGAGAAGCTGATGCCTCTGACCGCCTTGACGGTCCCTCCGTTGGTCTTGAAGGAGATGCGGAGGTTCTTGACTTCGAGAATCTTGTCGTTAGAGATGTTCTTTTCCATTAGTCGTCCGCTCCTTTCAAAGAGGTGTTGAAGGCATCGCGCAAGCCGTTGCCGAAGAGGTTGAAGCAGATCATGAGCAAGCTGATGATGATGCAGGGGAACAAGAGGACGTGGGGGTTAGTCGAAAGCCCGGCGTTCTGCCCCTCGCTAAGAAGGGTGCCGATCGAGGAGAGGTTCGATTTGCTGAAGTCGACGATGCCAAGGAAGCTCAAGGTGGACTCGCTGAAGATGACCCCCGGGATCATGAGGACGCTGCTCGTCACCAAGGTGCCGATGGCGTTAGGGAGGATGTGACGGAAGATGAGCCTAGAGTCCTTCGCGCCCAAAGTGCGCGAAGCCAATACGTACTCCTGGCCCTTGAAGCGATAAAACTGCATGCGCGTGGTGCCCGCGACCCCGATCCAGCCGGAGTAGACGAAGGCGATGAGGAAGGCCAAGACCACTATCCCGGTCTCGCCGATGCTCGCCTTAAGCCCCACGTTGTTCGTGAACTGGATGGAGCAGATGGTCAAGATGATGATGGAGGGGATGTTGGAGATGATGTCGGTGATGCGCTCCATCGTGAGGTCGACGTAGCCGCCGTAATAGCCGGAGATTGCCCCCCAAACGAGGCCGATCACGAAGTTGATCGCGCTGATCACGATGCCTAGGAGCAAGCTGAACCTGGTGCCCTGCGCGAGCCTCAAGAAGATGTCTTGGCCAGCTCCGTTTGTTCCGAAAAGGAAGTGGGGCTCAAAGCCGTTCACGTAGGTGAAATAATCGAAGTAGTCAACCCTGGCGCTTATCTTGCCGCCGGATTCGCTCGGCTCGGCGTAGCTGCCGTCTTCGTTCGTCTTATAAATCGCGACGGGCTTGCCGTTTTCAAGGACCGGGGAGAACACGGAGGAACTATAGCTGCCCGAAGCGGTTTTTGCGCTGAGCGCGTAGTAAATGCGCTTGTTGTTGCTATAGTGCGTGCGCATATTATTGATGATATTTGTTATTGTGTCTTCGCTTAGGGATTCCGCGCTTTTTTCCTTTTCTTCATAAAGCTGGGCTTGATAGGTGGCGAGATAGCCTTCGACGTCGACGATGGGTTTTAAGATCGTGGCTTTGCCTTCGGCCACTCTTTCGACGTCGTATTCCTTGAGCTTCTGATATTCCTCGGGGCTGAGCCTCACTTCCTTGTTGCCCACGGCGTAGGTGTCATATCGGATCGTGTAGGTTTTGATGACTTTGTTGATGACCTTTCTCTCGCTGACGCTTTCGGTTTTCACGTAGTAGGGATGGTTGGAATCGTCGAATTTGAGAGTGATGAGCTCGTCTTCGGAGACCGTCCTCGTTTTCGTGCCATCCCAAAAGCTCGTTCCCGCGAACCAGGAGCAATAGGGGGTGACGTAGCTAAATTCGGCGTCTTCAAAGCCGTTGGGGTAGCGGATCGAGTCAACGTGGGCGGTCGGCGTCACGAAAGGAACGATCAGGCCGTAAAGAGCGATGATCAGGATGATCGCGGCCCCGACGATCGAGGCCTTGTTCTTCGCAAAGCGGTTGAAGGAGTCCCTTAGGAAGCTCACTGGCTTCGTTTCGAAGGCCTGGTCATGAAGGTTGCCGCTACTTGGCACCTCTTTGAAGAGGTCCTTGTCCAACTCTTCGTCCTTGACGATGGGTTGCATACTTAGATTCTCGTTTTCCATTATTTCTTGCTCCCCATTCTGATGCGCGGGTCGACAAGCCCGTAAGAGACGTCGACCACTAGCGTTCCCACCAGCCCGATCGCGATGTAGAACATCGAGACGAACTGGAAGACGTCGTAGTCGCGCTTCTGGATCGACTGCAGGTAAAGCGCGCCGACGCCCGGCACGCCGAAGATGTTCTCGATGATGAGCGAGCCGCTTAAAACCGAGATGATGGTCCCTAGGATCATCGGGAAGATGGGCACCAGGGAGTTGCGGAAGGCGTGGCGGATGGTGGCCTGGCCTCTCGTGAGACCTTTTGTCCTAGCAAGCAGCATGAAGTCGCTAGTGAGGACTTCGGTGAGCTCGGCGCGGGTGTAGCGCGCGAAGCCGGCGATGGAGCCGAAGCTCATCGCGAGCACCGGCATGATCATGTCCTTGAACATCTGCGGGTCGAGCCAGCCTCCTGCGAGCTGATCGACGGGGGTGAGGGTGGCATTGAGCTTGAATGCGTCAGGGACCTGATAGGCGAAAATGTTCTGCAAGAGGAAGGCGAAGACGAAGCTGGGCACCGAGATGAAGAGCATGATGACGACGTTTAGGACGTGGTCTTCCCATTTGTTCTTCTTTAGGGCCATGAAGATGCCCAGCAATATGCCCAAAGGGATCGAGAGGATCATCGAATAGACGTTGATGAGAATCGTCGGGGCCATCTTGCTGAAGAGCAAGTGATCTGGCGTCTCGAGCCAGGAGATGTAATAGGAATAGCCCCAGGGAGCGTCGTTCCCGGGCGTGAAAAGGCCTTTGATGAAATTCCCTAGCTGCTCAAAAACGGGGACGTTCACGTAAGCTGCTTGGGCCTCATCGTATTTCATCCTTCCCTGGGCGACCATGCGGAGATAGAAGACCTCAGGGTCTTTCATGCCCGTGTCGAAGGAGAGTGGGAGCATCCTCACCAGGATGAAGCAGATGAAGAAGATCACAATGAAAGTGAACGCCATCAGGACGAGGCGCTGGAGGATGTAGATTAAGGTTTGTTTTGTCTGTCTCATTTTAACCAGGTGATGATACTACAATCTCAAAGAAATAGGCGACCGAATTCGGCCGCCTATTGATTTGCTAAATCAATCTCTGTAAGTCGCGTAGAGCTCGGAGAGGTTGCCCCCGTTCTCGGAGACGAAGCTCTTCCAGTCCGCGTTGTTGTAATTGAAGCGGAGGAAGCGGATGCCGCCGTAGCCGACGAGGTTGATGTAGTTCTTCGTGGCGTTCTCCACCTTGAAGCCGGTTAAGGAGGAGGAACCTCTAGCGACGATCGGGATGGCCTCGTAGCGATTGACGATGCCAGCCTCGGTCCCGGCGAGGATCGTGAGCTTCTTCTCGTGGAGGGCGCTCCAGGCCTCGTGCTGGGCTTTTTGCTCGTCGGTGAGCGAAGAGGTGTCTTTGACTTTGACCGCGTCATCGTAGACGCCCTCGTTGAGGTCGTCGTTCATGGTGTGGTACCAGCCGTCGTAGGTTTTCACCTCATCGTCGGTTTGGAAATGGTCGCCGTTGAGGTCAATCCAGAGGTCTTCGCTGTCCTGTTTGCCCTTGAAGCCGTATTCGCAGCAGTTGGTGAAGGTCTTGTCGAGATAGACCTGCATCAGGCCGTAAGGATCGATGGCGGCGCCTCCCCAGATGGAGAAGATCATGTCGCTGCCGCCATTGCGGGCGGTGGTGTAGTAGTCTTCGTCCTTGACGAGGTTGATGCTGATGCCAAGCCCCTTGCCGTTAAGGAGGCCCTTGTCTTCGGCGTCGAGCTCTTTTACCGCGTCGCTAAGGAGCGTGCTCCAGGCTTTGCTGATGAAGGAGTGCATTTCCTTGGTCGTGTCGCTTGTGTTGTCGTAGACGCGGAACTCGATGTCGATGATATCGCCCGGCTGGAGGTGCTTGTCTTCGCTGCTTTTGAGCTCTTCCTTGATCCCTTCTTTGAGGTAGAACTTCGCCCAAGCGTAGTTGTAGCCGTTCTCGCTTTCGGTGAGGGCGCTCTTCTTTTCATCGCTTGGTTTGCCGCCTAACTCTCCATAGATCTGGTCATAGACGCTCTTGCCCTGGGTGGTTTCACGATACATCTCACCCGTGACGTTGTTAGAAAGGTAGAGGCTATTGAGCAAGCCGGTGAAGGCCTGCGAGCCAGCGGTGGTCTGAGAGGCGAAGTTATTCCTGTCTAGGCCAAGCGAGAGGCCCTGACGGAAACTCTTGTTGGCGAGGATGGTCTTGTTCTTCCCACTCTCGCTTTGACGCGAGGCGAGCTTGTCACGGTTCGTGTTGAAGGTGACTTTCTGGGTGTAGGACTCCAGAGTCGTGCTTCTGCGGGTGGAGTTCCCATAGGTCTTCATGTCGTTCTTGTTGAGGTCGATGTCGTCGAGGTTGCCGGCCATGAACTCGCTGACCGCGGTGTCGTGGGTCTTGATGATACGGGTGTAGATCTTGCTCATCTTGTACTGGTCCTTGTCCTCCTCTTTGTACTCGGAGAATTGGGACTTGTAACTTTCATCGCTATAGCCGTACCACTGGTCGTTTCTTTCGATGGTGATGGCCTGATCAGCGACAAAGCCGGTGAGCTTATAGGGCCCATAGGACATGTAGTTGTCGACGCTGCTCGAGCCATAGGAAGTCATCCAAGAGGAGCCGGTCTCCTTTTTGAGTCTATCGTAAAGGTCAGTCTTGACGAGCCAGTTGCTGGAGAGCTGGAACTTGAGGTCGAGCTCGGAGATGGACTTGCTGAGATAGAGGCGGAGGGTGTAGGTGTCTTTGGCACTGACGCCGACGTTAGACATGGTGACGCTCGTCTTCTTGTGGGTAACGTATTCGGAAAGAGGAATCTGCCAAGCCCAGGTTTTGGAGGCATAGTTGGTGGAGGAGCTTAATCCGGAAACGACGGTTTTAAGATCGGCCTGGAGAAGCTTTTCGGTGTAGCGAACGGTGGTCTCGCTGTTTTCGCGGGTCGCGGTGGTATAGACGTCTTTGTCATCGAACTCGTCGATGCAGAAAGGCGACATGGAGGCAAGCATCGTCTTGCTGACGGAGTCGGCCTTTTTGATCTCGTCCCACTTGTCCTGGTTCTCGCTCTTCTCTTTCTCACTGCCGAATTTCCAATAGTAATAGGAGACGCCTAAGGTGATGCGCTTGGCGGCGAGCTCCACGGCGTCGGTGCTTGGCGTGCTGCGCGAATTGAGCACGTCATAGAAAGTGACGGCGTCGCTCGAGCCGCTACCAGAGAAGATGGAATTGCCATAAGGCGATTCGCCCTTGGCGAGGTCGATGTAGAATTTGCCTTCGCCCTCAAGCTTGTTGCCGTTCTCATCGTAGAGGTTGCCATCGGCCTTGCCAGCGGTCAGGTAGTTGTAGATCGGCTCAAGGACCTGGCGTCCGTTTTTGTAATAGTTCTCGGCGTTAGCGATGACGAAGTTGCCGTTGTAATAGCTGTCGGCGCGGTAGTTCGCGTATTTGGGCTGCAGGAGCCTTTCCATGGACTCGACGTAGTCGGTGGCGGTGATGGCGGTGCCATCTTGCCACTTGGCGGTTTGTCTCAAGGGGATCTCCCAGATCATGCCGGAAGCGGGTTCTTTGCCATTGAAGTAGTTTTCTTTGATGGAATCGTATTCATCGGCGTCGAGATCGGCGGGATCGATGGATTTTGGCATTTCGCTCGCCATTTCGCTGATGAATTTGTAGCCATCGTGATTGGCGTTCATGACCACGTCGTAAAGCCCGGTCTCGGTGAAGCCTTGGATGTAACTTTCATCGCTCGTCTCCCAGTTGTGGACGTTCCATTTCGAGGGCGAGGTGGAAAGATAGGTGTTGTAAGTGTAGCCATCCCCGTTGTCGTTTCCTCCTCCGCAGCCAGCCAGGGCGGCGATGCCGATCGAAGAGAGAAAGAGGAAGCCAATGGCCTTCGTTCGTTTTTTCGCGTTCATGTTTTACTCCTTATATCCTTAAATGATAGAAATCGACCTTATTCGGCCGGGGTCTCCGCGGCGGCGGAGGCATAACTTGAGAAATCGTTCGTGGTCGTGCCGATGTCGCTGATCACGTATTCGCACATCATGTAGGGCTGCTCAACGTCTTTGTAGGGCAGATAGATGAGGGCTTTGACGCTGATCTCGTTGGTGGCGGTGTTGACCATGACCGCCTCGTAGCTAGAGGAGACGGTGTAAGAGCAGGTGTCGCCGCTCGTGTATTCGATGGTGCCATCTGAGGTCATGTAAGTGCCGAAGCCGACGGTGTCGCCGGTTGACTGAAGCTTATAGCTCAGGCAGAAGAGCTGATCGAATAGCCCGGCGAAGAAGCCGTTGGTCTGGCCATCGTCCACGGTGTTGTCGCCGATGTTGCCGGAGAAGGTGACTACGTCGCCCTCGGCGCTCCTCTTCTTCCAAATCGCATCCGCGATGGTCTTGGTGTCGACGTTAGCGGCGGTGTAGACCTTCATGCTCGATTTCGAGGCGCAATTGGGATCCTTGGTCTTGGTGGTTTCTTCCTCGCCGTCCTCGTTCTCTTTCTGATAGGTGCCGATGTAGGCCATGTCCTCGCTCTCGACCCAGTAGGCCTTCTTGGCTCTTAGCTCGCTTCCGACATAGGCCTTGGCCTCAAAATCGGTGGGGCTTGTTACCGTATTGACCTGCGTGATGGCCTCCTTGCTGCCGGTCAGTAAATACATCGCACTGTAGTCGACGACGTCGCTGGAGGAGATGACCTCGCCGTCTTCATCGCAGGGGTAAAGCTTCATCGTGGCGGTGTAGTTGTTGTTCGTGGTGAGGTTATTGAAAGCGGTGGTGATTTCGGTCACGTCGATCTTCTGAGGAATGTAAGAGGAGTCGACTCTTACTTTTTCCAAAGAATCCCAGGTGCAGCTTCCAACCTTGCTGATCTTGACGGCGCACCATTCTAAGTCGGTGAAGGCGGCGCCGGAGGTGGTAACGGTGTTGCCTTCCGCGCCGTCGATGGTAATCTTCGCGTAGAGGGTGTCTTTCTTTCCGTCCTTATCTTCGTCGAGGAGGTCAAGGACGTAGATGCTGTTCTCGCTGCAGCCGTAGTTCTCAACGAGGTTCGACATGCCGTAATTGAGAAAAGTCTTCGCCTGGATGGAATCCCCCACGAGGGTCTCCTCACCGGTGATGTCGTCAAAGACCGAGGTGAAGGCGGTGCCATCGAGGATCATGGAGCCCATGATGTAGTAGTTATCGATGTTCATCTTCCCATATTCGAATTCGGGATCGCCATCCTTATTGAAATAGCCCATGTAGCCATTGCCATCGCTGAGGTTTGCGAGGATGAAGGAGTTGGACTCGCCGGTTTTCTCATTGACTTTGCCGGGATTCTTCGCGTCGAAAGCGGCGGCGTAGTTCTCGTTGTGGATGATGGTGTAGTTCTCGTACCCGAAGCGCTTGGTGTTCTTGTTGTAGGTGCCAAGGTCGATCCTGTAGTTCTTGCCATCGCTGTCCTCAAAAGTGTCCAGGAAGTTGATGAGCTCGATGTTGTAC
>CAVKPZ010000009.1:13267-32778 GCA_963658395.1 Lachnospiraceae bacterium
CTCTTGACCGTGAAAGTGACGTACTTCCTCTTGTCGTTGACGGCGAGCTTCAGCTCATATTCGCCAATCGCGGTGCCTTTGATCTTATGCCCGTCGATGACGATGTTGGAATCGGAACAGGTGACGCTGAATTCGTGGCGGACAGTGCTGTCTTTGTCGTCCATGATGACCTGATAATATTCGTCGAGGTCGATGACTTCGTTCACCGCGGCGTAAGAAAGGGTCTTGTCGGTGGAAGAGATCGCATAGACGTCCCCGTCGATCTGGACGGTGCCGTCGCCGCTACTGGTCTCGCCGCTATCGCCGCCCACCGTGGAGCAGCCGCTTACCAACCCCCCAAGCAGGGCGATGGAAGTGAGGACGAGTAATTTCTTTTTCGATTTCATTTTTCTTACCTCTTGCAAAGCAAAAGCAAGGATAGACCCCGTCTTGATTTTTGCAACCTTTATTTTCCTTTTTTTGCGATTGACATTATGTAAGGGCTTTCAAAGGTGTCTAAGAAAAGGGTGTTTGAAGTGTTTCTCAAAGAAGAAGAAGTTCGCGTGGTTTCATTGCTTTTTGTGGTTTGATTGCTCCATTGTTCCTTTCCGGGCTATTTCTAGTTTCATTGACGGAAAAGGCATCAATGTCGACGGGTTTTCCATTGACGTTCGAGAATCCGAAAAAGATTGATTGCAAAATTTATTTTCGCTCGTATTATCTAGCGTGCGACCCGCAAGGAGGGTTTATCTATGAAGTATAAGAGTTTGTTCTTGGCGGCCCTAAGCGCGAGCATGCTGCTCGCCAGCTGCAACAACAATAACAACACCCAAAGCAGCGTCTTCGATTCCGTTTCTGAGGATAGCAGCGAGGCCTCTAGTGAGGACAACACCGCGAAGCGCAAAGCCGCGCTCGCCTCTTTTATCAAGAAGGTCGCGCCCAACAACGTGACGATGAAGATCAGCGCAAGCGGCGGCACCAAAACTTCCGAGTATACCTATTATTACATGGGCGCTGACGCCTTCATGGTGAGCCAAGACGACGTCAACCAAGGCATCCTCGTCAACAACGACCAGGGCTTCTTCCTTTTCTCCGTCGAAGATGGGGAACTGAGCTTCCAGGGCTGCCAGGGCTTAGGCAACGACATCACGACTTATTTCACGACCCCCTCTGGCGTCTTCGCAGACGGCGATTTCTCCAGTTATGTCGACCTTGAGGGCGAAGGCTATTCCTACGACCTCAACACCAAGCAGATGATCAAGGACCTCACCTCCTATATGAGCAAAGGCACTGGCTCCACCTGCCTCTATTTCCTGCTGAACCTCGTCGGCTCCAGCTACTCCTACTACAAATACGTCTCCTCGGGCAATTTGACGATCGCCCCGGACCTCTCTTACGCGGACGTGACGGTGAAACTTGCTTCCGGCAAGGCCGTCCTCACCTATACCTGCCGCCTCTCCGATTTCGGGACGACCGATGTAAAGGAGGTCAGCGACTATCTCGCCGACGCCAAGGATTTCGCGACCCCGACCGCTTGGGATGAGGGCTGCGCAGAGGCGATCTCATCCGTCTTCGCGGGCAAAGAGAGCGACGTCATCTTCCCTAAGGGACTCGTCAGCGCTTCCTTCGCCCAGGAGGCTTTGGTCTATAGCGGCAGCAGCGACGATAGTGATGCGGAGGATGGGTCCGCCTCTAGCGCGACAACCCCGGATTACGCGGGCGTCCAATGGACCCATTATGGCGACGACCTCACCACGAGCTATGGCAAGATGCTTCTAGCCGCCGGGTACGAGTACGCAGGCAGCCAAAAGAGCTCAAGCGACGGCTATACCCATTACTATTACCAAAAAGAATTCAGCGCCCAGACCGAAGAGGAAGGGGCGACCTACATCCAGTGCGACTGGTATTACTACAGCAGCCTCCAGGAGTTCACCTGCCAGATCTACCTTGCCCAGGATGCAATCCGTTATGAATGCGCTAGCGTCGAGGAAGCCAACGCCAAGATTGCCGAGATCAACACCGCCGCCACCTACGACATCCCCGTCTTGACCGAAAGCGATGCCATTAAGGGCAGCATCGCCGTCGCCGATTACACCTTCCTTTACGAAGAGTCCTACGGCTACGCCTATTACTACACGATCGACCTCACCTTCGGAAGCGAGGCGGATGCGACCGCCTATGCAAAAAATTACATTGCCTCTATCTCCAAGGATTATAGCGACACGGGCAAGTACAACTTCGACCAGAGCGGCGCCGTCATCTATGGCGTCGTTAGCGGCCAAAGCTACGAGGCCCTGCTCCAGGTGATTGAAGGCAAGACGACTTCTGGCGATTATCTCGTCGAGATCATCGCCGTCGGCGCTTGAACTTTTGCCCATAGAACCCTAGCCATCCTTGCCGGGATGGCTTTTCTAATTGAGGGAGGGCGTTGGTTCGGGACGCTTGGAGGACAAGAGGAAAACGGGCGTAATCCTCTTGGCTTTTAGGCCATTTGCTTCGCCACTTAGTCTCTAGCCTTTGCTATACTTTGCCCGTGCAGAAAAAAGAGCTCTCCGTGACATATTTAGGGAAAACCTATCCCTTAATCCTGACCCGGAAAAAAGGAATGAGGAATATCCGGGTGTGGCTTGATGAAAGCGGGGACGCTCTCCGTGTCTCCGCACCTTATTTCGCGACTTCTAGTTCCATCGAGAAAGCCTCGCTTAGCTGCTTGCCGAAGCTTCTGAGAAAGAAACTGACCCTCATCAAACCCTATGAGAACGGGAATCTCTATTATTTGGGCAAGCCTTATTACGTCGGGGAGTTCGATCAGAAGACGATGGAGGGCTATCTCAAGAAGAAGGCTTTGCCGATCTTCGAGGAGAGGGTCGCCTTCTACGAGAAACTCATGGGGGTGAAGCCGCCTTATAAGGTGAGGACCAGAGCGATGAAGACGCGTTATGGGGTCAACAGCAAGAAGACCCATTCAATCACCTTGACCTTGTCTTTGATCCATTTCTCTTTGCCCGTTATCGACGCGGTGGTGGTGCATGAGCTCGCCCATCATTACGAATGGAACCATGGCAGGGAATTCTACCGGATCGTTCTCAAATACTGCCCGGATTACAAAGAGCTCCACGACAAACTCAGGAAGGGCATCTATGAGTGAGACCATCCTTTCAAGAAGCAACGCCCATATAAAGGATTTAGCAAACCTGAAGAAGGTCGATCCCTCTCTTTTCCTCGTCGAAGGGTTTCATCAGGTCGAGATGGCTTACGAAGCGAAAGCCCTCGTCGAGGCGCTGTGCTTAGAAGACCCTCATCTAGAGGAGGTGAGGACGATCCTCACAAGCGAGGAAGTCATCGCCAAACTTGCTTCCTCGAAATCCCCCGAACCGATCATCGGGGTATGCAAGAAGATAGAGAACAAAGGAATTGATTCCGAGAAAGCCTTGCTTTTAGACAGGGTCCAAGACCCAGGGAACGTCGGGACCCTATTGAGGACCGCTTTGGCGTTTGGCTTTCGGAAAGTCTTCTCGACTCAGGGCAGCGCATCTTTCTATAACAACAAGGCGATTTCTTCTAGCCAAGGGGCGATCTTCAAACTGGAGCTAAAAGAAGGTTTGAAGGAAGAGGAAGCGGCTTCGCTTCTAAAAAGAGAGGGATACTTCTTTTTAGGAAGCGCCTTAGAAGGGGGGACCCCCTTTGAGGAGATCAGCGCTCCCTCTAGACTTTGCCTCATCCTCGGCAATGAGGGGCAAGGCATGAGCGAGGGCTTGAAGAAAGCCTCCGACGCGCTTGCTTACATCCCAATGTCTGGGATCGATTCGCTTAACGTCGGTGTCGCCGGGGGGATTTTGATGCAGCACCTAAATTCAAGGATGCAAAACGAAGAAGGGAGGCCATAATTAGCCCATGAAAAAAATCCACTTTGCCTTATGCTCATTGCTTCTGCTCGCTTCTTGCGGGGGAGGGTCTAATTCCAAGGAAGGGAAAAGCTACATCGCTTCCTTTAAAAACGCCTACGACTCCTCCTATTCAAGCGGCTCTTATTTCTTCTCT
Organism: Lachnospiraceae bacterium; assembly: GCA_963658395.1. Classification (GTDB taxonomy): domain Bacteria; phylum Bacillota_I; class Bacilli_A; order RFN20; family CAG-826; genus Alloenteromonas. The sequence goes on from CAVKPZ010000009.1 coordinate 17,288, forward strand.
TGCCCTAACGGCATGAAATTCGCTTTCGGGGTGAGAAACCTAAATGACGCCTATTACCACCTCTCTGGCTCCGGGCTTACCTTCGAAGCCGGGCTAACGGGTGCGAAAGGCGATAGCGTCTCCTCCCTGAAGGCGGAGCTGCTCCTCACCGGCGGGGACATCAAGCTCGACGCAAGCTCTTCGAAGATCCCTTCCTCGTTTAAGGATTTCACCAAGATCTCGCCGGTCAAGGCGAAGGCCTATTTCGATGGGGACGCCTTCTATTTCAACGCCTCGGGCGAGAATAAAGGGAAGGAGACGAACTCGATGATTGGCCTGCTCGCCCAGACCGCGATCCGCGAGTTTAGCGGCGACTCTTCCTATAACCTCTACGGAGGAGGGAACGTCCTGGAGGGGAAGAACCGCTACAAAGGCAAATGGACCCTCAAAGACGAGGATAAACAGAAAATCAGCGACCGGATGCCTTTGGTGGAGGAAGGGGATACCCTCTCCGAGTTTTTCTCCCTCTCTTCTTTCTTAGAAGGGGCCTACGAAGACGAGAAAGGGGAGACCGCGTTCAGCTTCAATACCTATGACGATGGCAGGAAGCGCATCGTCTTCACTACCAAGGACGAAGCGGTTTTGACCTCCGCTCTCGTCGCGGGTTTCGCCTCTTTTAGTGAGGACTCCGACGCCGACTCCTCTCTTCCCTCCAAAGACGAGGTCAAGCAGAAAATCGAGAAATTCTTCACTTACGCGGACATAAAAACCTTCGGGATCACCGTCTATTTCAATGATTCGGCGCTGGAGCAAGTCACTTACGACGTGAACTTTGATTTGGACAAAGAAAAGATCGAAGAGACCTATCCAAACGGGATGTTCGATTTCAGCTCCAGCGCCTCCGAGGACTCGGAGAAAAAGGATTACGTCTATAACCTCGACGGGTCGCTTTCTTTGGTCGGCACCATCCTTACCGAGTTTGGCGAGGAGGAGGCTTTCTCTCTTCCAGATCTAAGCGAGTACCTCGAGTTCCCCGAGATCAAAAAGAAAGACGGCGAAGCGGAGTGAGCGAAGAAAGCCTAGACAAGCACTCCCGCGAAAAGGGAAACGAGCAAGAGAGGCTCATTGTCTTCTCTTTGGATTACCCAGGGAGAAAAAAAGACGCCTTCTTTATCCGGATGAGGCAGTTTTTGGCTTGGCTTTGGGCTGGGCTTGCCTTGACCCTAGGGGGAGGGACAGGCTTCTTGATTTGCCTACGCCCCACCTCTTATGAAACCCAAAACATCGGATGGATGCTCGTTCTCTTCCTTTTGGGCGTTTTCATCCTTTTGCTTTGCCCTTTCTCTTCTTTGGCCATGCCAATCAACAAGGGATATGCGGGGGAGATGAGTTTCTCTTTCCTAAGGATAGGGCAAGGTGAGTATCGCTTCCAATTGAGCGCGCGGAAAGACGGGGAGGAACTCTCCCTAGAAGGGCAGCTCACCCTTCTAAAAGCCCATCGTCGTTATGCCGAGCTGAAGGGCGAAAGCAAAGAGGTTTTTTATTTGCCTTACAAAGCCCTCAAAGAGGAAGACGTCGCCTATCTTAAGCGCGTGGCGGAAGAGATCGAAAACGCTCAGAAAGCCAGAAAAGCCCGAAGAAAAAACAGGGTTAAACCATATATATATCAAGGTCGAGAACAAAAAGAAAAAGGAAGTTTGGGCCTGAGTTTTTGGCCTTCAATAAAAGCTTTTCGCGAGATTACGCGCCAAAGCCAGAAGCGGGCATCGAGCCAATGCGGCAAAGTCCAATACACATAGGAGGCAAGGCCGCTTGCGCTTTTCTAGCCCCCGGACGAGCTCGTGCTAGAATGCGAGAAACAAAGGTTAGGCAATCACCGGAAAAAAATCCGGATGGAGAATCTTTGAAAGGCGCGACCATGTTTAGAAACTGTATCAAACCCTATGCGATGATGCGAACATGCTGGAAGATATGGAGAATTTGCTCTCTGCCAGGCGGGCCTCGGCGGGCGAGGCCTTGCGGAATCCTGTAGAAAAGGGAGCCATCTATTCCTTGAGAAAAGTGAGGTTGATGATGTGTAAGCCAAAGAAAAATGAAATTGAAGGCTTTGGAAAATTTGTTTTTTTGAATCCCTTGGTTCTTTTACTTAAGTCATAAGCCAATTGGGATAAGTAAAAGAAAAGCATGTTGTTTTTACTTAAAGCAAAGAATAAAATGCGAAAGTAAAAGGAGGTGCAAATTGTGAAACTCTATTCTCAAAGAGCCGGCTGCCTCTACCACGTCCAAAGCGATTACGACTGCTTTGTCCCGAATAACATCAAAGACATCAAAATCAACTATGACCAGGAGATGATTCTTCTTTTGGCCGAGGCCCGTTCTTTGCTTGGGAAGCTCGACGGTTATGCCGCCAATCTTCCCGATAAGGACATCCTTATCGCCAAGTACGTCGAAAAAGAAGCCGCGGTGTCTTCGCAGATCGAAGGGACTCAAGCCTCTTTGTCCGATGTCTTTCAGTTCGGCAAGACCTCGGGGGAGAAAAGGAAAGAAACCCAAGAGATTGTGAATTATATCGCTGCTCTTAATTACGGGGTGGAGCTTTTAAACGATCTTCCGATCTCGATTCGCTATCTGAAAGCCGTTCACAAGGAATTGCTGAAAGGCGTCCGCGGTGAAAGCAAGAACCCGGGGGAAATCCGTCACTCCCAAAACTGGATAGGCCCAAGCGGCTTCACGTTGCTAAGCGCCTCCTTCGTCCCGCCTTCTGCCGACAAAATGCAGGAATGCTTGTTTGATCTTGAAAACTACATCAACGATGACGAAGTTAATGACGACCCCCTCATCCGCATCGCTTTGATTCATTACCAGTTTGAGACCATCCATCCTTTCTTGGATGGCAATGGTCGTTTGGGGAGGCTTCTTATTTCCCTCTGGCTCAAAGAAAGGAGGTGTCTGGAGAACCCTTTGCTCTACCTTAGCCTTTATTTCAAGATGAACCGCATCGAATATTATGAGCTCCTGATGGACGTCCGCACCAAAGGCAAGTTTGAGGAATGGATCAAATTCTTTCTTAGAGGCGTGATTGAGATTTCCTTAAGTTGCACCAAAGAGATCCAAGAATTCGCCGCTTTGGCCAAGAAAAACGAAGCAAGCGTGATCGCCCGCGCCGGAAAGAATCGGATGTTGCTTCTCAAGTCTTTGGAGCTCTTTTATAGACATCCTTATTTCGACACGGGCGATCTCACCGAGAATCTGGGCATTACCAAGCCGACCGCTACTTCCATCGTGAAGTTCTTTCTTGGCCTTGGCGTGGTTTCGCCCACCTCCAGCAAACAAAGGAACGTCACTTACCGATACGACGAATACGCCTCTATCCTGGAAAAGGGAACGGAAATTTGAAGCACTCAAGCGAGGTATTCGAATATGAGCAAGAGAAAAACAAAATGCATGAGCGAAGAAGAGAAGCTAGAAGCCGGGCTGCCTTATAACTTCTATGACCCCGGGGTCTGCGAGAGAAAGATGGGGGCAATCGAGTTTTGCCTCGCCCTAAAGAAAATGCAGGAAGAAGGCAAAAGCCTGGAGGAGCAAGAAGCCCTGATCAAAAAAAGCTTCGGCTCGGCGGGGGAAACCATCTGCCTCAGCCCGGGATTCCATTGCGATAACGGGAAGAACATCTTCGTCGGGGACGATTTCCTAACGAATTACAACGTCACCATTCTAGACATCATGCCCGTCCATATCGGAAGCCATGTGATGCTTGGACCAAACGTGGTCGTCAGCACGGTCAATCATCCTTTAAGCCCAAAGGGTAGGAGGATGCATCTAGGGATCGCTAAGCCCGTGACGATCGGCAGCGACGTCTGGGTCGGAGGGAACGTGACCATCCTTCCGGGAGTGAAGATCGGCGATAACGTCGTGATCGGCGCAGGGGCGGTGGTGAACAGGGATATCCCCAGCAACTCTTTGGCCGTCGGAGTCCCCGCGAAGGTCGTCAAATCCCTCCCTAACGACGTGGGGAAATGAACTATGCTTATCTAGAAAAGAGGAACGAAAATGAAGACAATCGTCATCACCGGCTCCGCCAGAGGCTTCGGCTTTCAGCTTGCCAAAAGATTCAAAGAGAGTGGCTTCAACGTCGTCTTAAGCGACGTGAACGATGCTAATCTCGCGAAAGCCCTGGAAGAACTCTCGAAAGTTAACCCTGAGGCCAAGGCCGTATCAACCCTGTGCGACGTAACGCGCAGCGAGGACGTAGAGAGGCTCTGGGGCTTCGCCAAAGGGGAGTTCGGTAACGTCGACATCTGGATCAACAACGCTGGGGTTAATTCCCCGAACAAAGGGGTTTATGAGCTTGAGCCCAGCGAGATCGACTTCCTCCTGAACGTCGACCTCAAAGGCACGATCTTTGGTTCGAGAGTCGCCTTCAAAGGGATGAAGGAGCAGGGGTTTGGCCGGATCTACAACGTCGAAGGTTACGGCTCCAACGACGCGATGATGAGCGGCCTTACAATGTACGGGACCGCCAAGCGCGCGGTCACCTATTTCACGAAGTCCTTGGCGAAGGAATCGGAGGATCTCGCCGGAGGGAAGGTGAAGGTCTGCCTCCTCACCCCGGGCATCATGATCACGCCTTTCATCACCCACGCTAACGGCGACAAGACCAAGGTTGAGCTCAGCGAGAAGACCAAGAAAGTCTACAACATCCTCGGGGATTACCCCTCGACTATCGCAGGTTACGTCGTCCCGCGGATGATCAAAAACGAGAAGAACGGCTATAAGGTCGTCTGGCTCACGAACGCTAGGGCATTCCGTCGCTTCCTCTTCGCGGGCTTTAACAAAAGAGACTTCTTCTCCGAGAAGGAAGACTAGGCCTGTGCTTTCCTTCTTTTAGGGTTCCTTTCTAGTCTTTCATCGGGCTTGACGGCAGGGGAAAGGTCCCCATAATGGGAATGGAGGAAAAAACATGAAAAAGGGAAAAACGCTGCTTCTGGTGCTCTTTGCGTCGACTTTGGCTTCCTGCGCGGTGAGCGGGGGCAAAAGCGCCCCCTCTAGCGAGGCGGGCCCTAAGGAGGACGCTTCGATCCCCTCTCCGAACGGGGTTTCAATCGGGGAGGACCTCGCAAAAGCCCAACTTTCCGCGACCCTTCTGAACATGAAGGAGATAAGCACCTTCGGGGTCTCTATGAAAGGCGAGGGCAAAGCCAAGCAGTTCTTCGCCTATAAAGAGGGCTCCGTGCCGGCTTACGAATCCTCTTTCTCTCAAGATTACGCTTTTGAAAACTTTGCCTTGCTTGCCCAAATCGAGGAACTCGGCTCCTCTTCCTGTGCCATCAGCGCCTCTTTTTCAGCCGATCTCAAATACACCGTCGAAACGGGCCCTTCTAGCGCCGCTCCCCTCGCTTACGACGGTCCCATATCGGGGAAAGCTTATTACGAGGAGGGGATGCTTTATGGGGATGCCACCTCCTTTATCGGGGCCCTCAATCCGAACATGGGCCCCGAGCAAATCGCTAAATCCAAGGTCAAGACGCTTTATTCCCTGCCCTCCCTTGATTGGTCGATGGTCCTTCAAGGGATGAGCTATCTTGAGAAATTCGGTTTCGAGGCGAGCGCTCTAGCAGGGGAAAAGGGGGTCTATTACCTCTCTTATAAGGTTTCTTGCTTCGATTTCCTGAAAGCCTCTGGCTCGGACATCCCTTCTTCTGGCACTTATAGCGGGGGCATCGAGCTCTGGCTTTGCTTCGACTCAAGCAAGATCATTGGCCTTGGGGCGGTATCGGATTTGAAATACTATTTCACCGTCCTCACTTCCTATTCCTTAGAGGACACTGAGGCGTGTTCGACCTTTACATCTTCCTCCCACCAAGCCGCTGAAATCGATTTCGATCTGAAGGGGACGTTCTCTTTCGAGGGCGTCCGCGCGGAGAGGGCCAAAGATCCGGACAGTTACATTCTTTATCCATCGAGCGCCTCCTCTCGCCCCTCAACCACAGAAAAGGCCGCTTAGCAAGCAGCTTCTAAGCGCAGCGGACGGAAGAAAGTCTAGAGGATGGCAATCAGGATTTAGGCGTTTTTGCCCCTTAAGCAATGGGCTTTTTTGCCTTATTTCGTGCCCGGTCTAGAAGCGGCGATGCCCTCTTTCTTTTTCTTTGAAAAAGGAGCGAAGGGGTCTACAATGGGCAGGTCCGTAGAAGCGGAGCAGTAACGGAGCAATCCCGGAGAAAAGGGAAGGGCGAAGAGTGAGACCGCCCTGGAAGGGATCCGCGAATTCGCCGCGGAGGACGGGAGGGTGACCTCCCCGGGCCCGCCGTTATCGGGAAAGAGAGCAGCCTATGCGCCTAGATAGGCTGAAGTGGGATGGCACCGCGGAGATTTCCGTTCCTACTGCCGTCTTTTTTATTTGAGGAGAACTTATGGATCCAATCGAAACAGCCCTTTCCGTCCTGGAAGAAGCGCGAAAAGAGGAAGTTAACGTCAAAGACGAAGCTAGCCTTTCGTCCTTTTATAACGCCTACCTTTCCAAGAAAGGCAAGGCGATGGGGCTGATGTCCCTCATAAAGGACGTCCCTAACGAGAAGAAAGCCGCCTTCGGGAAAACGGTCAACGAAGTGAAAGGCGAGATCATCGCTTTCTATGAAGGCAAAAAGAAAGAGCTCGAAGACGCGAAGCTCGCGGATAAATTAGCCAGCGAGAAGATCGACATCTCTTTGCCTGGCAGAGGCAATATCTCCGGCAGGAAGAACCCTTATTACCAAGTCATCGACGAGGTGGAGGACATCTTCCTCTCGATGGGCTATGAGGTCGTCAGCGGCAGGGACGTGGAAAGCGACCATTACAACTTTGAGCTCCTCAACGTCCCCAAGGACCACCCCTCTAGAGACATGCAGGACACCTTCTATTTCGACGCGGAGACTTTGCTGCGCACCCAGACTAGCGCCGCCCAGGCCCACACGATGGTCGCAAAAGAAGGCAAATCGCCCATCAAGATGATTTGCCCTGGCAAAGCCTATCGAAGGGACGATGACGACATGACCCACTCCCACCAGTTCGCCCAGATCGAGGGTCTTGTGGTGGACAAGGACATCTCTTTGGCGAACCTCAAAGCCACCCTTGAGCTCTTCGTGAAGAAGATGTTCGGGGAGAAAAGGGAAATCAGGCTCCGTTCCTCTTATTTCCCCTTCACGGAGCCTAGCGTCGAAGTCGACGTTTCTTGCTTCTCTTGCCAGGGGAAGGGCTGCTCGATGTGCAAAGACACGGGCTGGATTGAGATTCTGGGCGCAGGCATGGTGAATCCCAAGGTCCTCGCGATGTGCGGCTATGATCCTAAGATTTGGAGCGGGTTCGCCTTCGGGGTAGGCGTAGAAAGGGTCGCGATGCTCCGCTATGGGGTGGATGATATCCGCCGTTTCTACCAAAACGACATCCGCTTCCTTAAGGATTTCCCTGGAAAGTGAGGACAAAGCAATGAAAACCAGTTGGAACTATTTGAAGAGCGTCCTTCCTCTAGAAGGCAAGACCCCCGAGGAAGTCGCCGATAAACTGACCTTCGCGGGCGCGGAAGTGGAAGGAATCGAGCGCATGGCTAGCGGCGATCACCTGGTGATTGGCCGTGTCCTTTCCTGCAAGGCGCACCCCGATTCGGACCACCTCCATGTTTTGGAGGTCGATGAGGGCAAGGAATATGGCGTCCATCAGATCGTCTGCGGGGCGCCTAACGCCAGAGAAGGCCTCAAAGTCATCGTCGCGATGAACGGGGCGAAGCTTCCTGGCGGGACGATCGCCCCTTCGGTGATCAAAGGAGTAGAAAGCGATGGCATGTGCTGCTCGCTCCTTGAGCTCGGGGTCGACAAGAAATACCTGAGCGAGGAGCAGTGCGCGGGCATCGAGGAACTTCCAGGGGATGCTCCCGTTGGAGAGACGAATGTCCTTGGCTATCTGCGGCTTGACGATGTCGTCATCGACGTCTCCATCTTGCCCAATAGGCCAGATCTTTACGCGCTTAACAACATCGCTAGGGAGGTCTCTTGCCTAGAAGAGCTTCCTTTAGCTCTTCCAGAATACGAGCCTCTTTCTGAAAAGAAGGACGACCTGGTCGTCGGCTCCAAAACCAAGAAGTGCCCCCAGTTCTCCGCGATGAGGGTAAAAGGCATCAAAAACTGCGCCTCCCCGAAAGAATTGGCCGCCTTGCTCAATGTCTCCGGCATCCGAAGCTTGACCGCGGCGGTGGATGCGGGAAACCTCGTGATGCTCCTTTCCGGCCAGCCCGTGAACTTCTACGACGCGGACAAACTCCCGAAGAACGAGCTCATCGTGGCCGATGACTACGAGGGCGATTTCCTCGCGATGGATGGGAAGACCTATCATCTGGAGAAGGGCGACTTGGTGGTCACTAGCGACGGCAAGCCCATGTGCCTTGCCGGCGTCATGACCGCGGATGCGTGCAGAGTGGACGAGAAGACGAAGAACATCATCGTCGAGAGCGCGAACTTCGCCTACGCGAGCATCCGCCACACGAGCAACAGGCTCGGCCTCGTGAGCGATTCCTCTTTGCGCTACTGCAAGGGCATCAATCCCGACCAAGCCGACTTCGTCCAGCGGATGGCCGCGACCTACCTCAAAAAATACTGCGGAGCCAGCGAGGTCTTCGAGGTCAAGAACTACGATACCTTGAGGCATGAGCCCAAGATTATCGAAGTGAGCTTAGACTACATCAACTCTCGCCTAGGCACTTCCTTCAGCCTAGACGAGGTCAAAAACGTCCTCGTCCGCGATGGCTTCAAAGTAGAGGAGAAGGGCGATGATTTCATCCTTACCGTCCCTAATTACCGCATCGACATCGACGGGGAAGCGGATATCAGCGAAGAGGTCATCCGCATTCTGGGCTACTCTTATGTGCCTAGCACCCTCCCAAAGGCGCACCTTTCTTGCCAGGGGCTGACTCCCTCCCAAACCAAAGAGAGGGAGATCAGACATTACCTGTTTGCTCAGGGCGTCAGCGAGGTCCTCACCTACACCCTCGTTTCCAAGAAAGAGGTCTCCAAGTTCAATTACCTCTCTAACGCGGAGCCCTATATTCTCTCCAATCCCATGACCGATGAGCATGAGGCGGTCCGGAAAGAAGTCCTCCACAGCGTCTTGAAAGCCGCTTCCTATAACGCGGCCAGGCAAATTAGAGACGGCGCCTTCTTCGAGATCAGCGACGTCGACGCGAAAGGGCTGGCTTCTAGATACTTAGGCCTCGTTTTGTTCGGCGTCAAGAAGGAGTGGGGCGATCTCAAGAAAAGAGACTACGACTTCTTCGACGCCAAAGGCCTCGCCGAAGGGATCCTCGATCTCTTGGGACTAGGGACAAATCGGGTTTCCTTCAAACCTTGGAATCTTGGGGGCAATGAGCTTCATCCCGGCAAAAGCGCGCTTCTTCTTTCCGGCAAGAGGATCGTAGGTTTCCTTGGGGAACTCCATCCTCTTTCGAAAAAGGAATACGGGCTTAAGAACGCGGTCGTCCTCGAACTTGACCTTGGCTCTCTCCTCGACATGAAAACCTCGCTTCCCAAAGCCGAGGCCCCCTCGAAATTCCCCGCGGTGAGCCGCGATCTTGCTCTCCTTCTCCCTAAAGAAGTCTCTTACGAAGACCTCGCGAAGGAAATCAAGAAAGCCGATAAGCTCGTCAATGGCGTCTCTCTCTTCGACGTATACGAGGGCGAAGGGATCGCCGAAGGCAAGAAATCTCTCGCCCTCACAGTCACTTTCCTCGACAAGGAGAAGACCCTCAAGGATGAGGAGATCAAAGCCGCGACCGACCACGTCCTCTCCGCCATCAAGGCTAGATTCGGCGCCGAGGTCAGGCAATGAGGATCTACCGGAGCCAAGTCACTCCCTCTAAGCCTCTTGACGTGGACGAGACCTATTCCTTCTCGCGGAACGTCTGCGAGAAGGAATACCCTCTTCTTGAGATCCCTAACTGCCATTTCGAGGCGAGGTTCTACGATGCGGACGGCCGCCTCAAATGCGAATACCGCGTTTCGGGAAGCTGGGCGCTCTCCGATAGCAGGACCTCAAAAGAGTTCTCCTCCGAATTCGAGGAGGAGGGGGACATCGACCTTCTTTCTTCCTTCGAGGAGGAAGGGGACGGGTATGTCTTCCCTGGGACTTTCTTGGAAAGCGAAGAGCTCGCGCATAAAATCACGAAGAGCCTCGTTCCCATCTCGCCTCATCAAGACGGGAGCCCGCTTCCTGATGGGGGAGAAGGCTATGCCGTCCTGACCGAGGAAGAGGCAGAAAACGGGAAAAGCGAATCCCCTTTCGACTCGATTCCTGATGACTACGCCTGAAGATTTGAATCGCCGCTTAGCCGCGGCTTTTCTTTCGCAAAAAAATCTACTTAAAGAAGATAGGAAAGAAAACATAAAAAGGCTAGCATAAAAATTTCTTTATGAGATTTTTGGAAACGCAATTCTTTTTCTATTCGGCGGAAGGCTTCTCCTCCAAAGAGTCGATTTTCTTCTTGCGCGCGTCCTTCAGCAAAAAGAAGGAGACGATGGCGGTCAAAGCTTCCGCGATGGGGAAACTCCACCAGACGAGGTCGGTCACGTTGGGGGATAAAGTGAACAGATAAGCGGCAGGGAAAACGAAGACGACGAGCCTAAGCAGCGCCGTCAAGAAGGGCCTGAACGCGTAGCGAAGCGCCTGGAGGACGCCCTGCGTCGCGACGTTGAAGCCCATGAAAAGATAACCGATCGAGGCGATGCGCACGGCTTTCTCGCAGACGGGGATGAGCTCGCTGCTGCTGCCTCCCGAGAGGGCGAAGAGGCGAGATAAGGGATTGGCGATGATCTCGAAAAGGACGGTGATGAGAAGAGTCACGATGAGAGTGTCTAGGATGCCGTATTTCACGCATTGCAAGGAACGTTCTTTATCCTTCATCCCATAGTTGAAGGAGAGGATGCTGATGATGGTATTCGATAGCCCGAAGCAAGAGAACAAAGCGACTTGCTGGATCTTGTAGTAAATCCCAAAGCTCCCCACGAGGATGAGGCTGTCGGCGCTAGAGAAACTAAGGATGATGTTCATGCCCGCCATCATGAGGGAGAGCAGCCCCTGCATGATCATCGCCGAGAGCCCGATGGAGTAGATCCCTTTGATCAGCTCCCAACTTGGGCGGATGTATTTCGGGCTCCCTCCGATTTCCTTGTTGACGGAGTAGTGGAAGATCATGGCAAGCCCTAGGCTGACTAGCTGCCCGAAGATAGTGGCCCAAGCCGCGCCTTCCACGCCCATATCAAGGGGGAAGATGAAAACGTAGTCGAAGACGATGTTGATGAGAGCGCCCGCGATCTGGGCGATCGTGCTATACATCGTCTTCCCCGTGGATTGGAGGAAGCGCTCGTAAATCGCAAAGAGGATGGAGCCCAAGGAGAGGCTTGAGCAGATCATGAGGTAATTCCCGCCCATCTGGATGATCTCCTCCTCTTTGCTGAACAAAGAGATGAACCAATGCGAACCAAATAAGCCGAAAAGAAGGAAGATTAGACAGATTAGAAGCCCAAGGAAGATGCCGTTCCCGGCGACTCTGCTTGCTTTTTCTTTGTCCCCTTCGCCCAGGCTTTTCGAAAGCAAGGCGTTTAGCCCCACCCCGGTGCCGACCCCAATGGCGATGATGAGGATCTGGATGGGGAAGGCGTAGGTGAGGGCTTCGTTTGCTAAGGCCCCTTTTCCCTCGATGTTCGCGACGAAGACGCTGTCGACGACGTTATAAAGGGCCTGAAGTACCATCGAGACAATCATGGGGAGGCCCATCTTCCAGAACAGCTTTCTCAAAGGGGAGGTCCCCATCTTGTTTTGCTTTGACTCGTCCATAAAGAAATCCTTCCCCTGGCCGAAGCAAAGAAAAGCGCAAGGCCAGCAATCAACCGGACTTACGCATGGATGCTACTCGTTGACGGGGACAAATTTAGCAAGTTCGAAAATAAAAATCCAACGTTTTTTAAGAACTTCTTAGCAAGAATATGCCTTGATGCTCTCCCTTTTCATGATCGCTTCGCGACAAAACGAAGGACAAAAATGACCCGAAGATATTCCTGCTTTCAACGGGAATGCCCTGATACGCAAACATTGATGGTCGAAATGGCGATGGAGGAACGAAATAATGGCAACCAGGCCACTTTTCGCTTTGTAGATAGGCCTGTTTTTATCCTCGTTGCACGGGAACAGAAGCAGCAGCGGCTCCTGACCAATGGCTCTGATTTTTCTAGACCGTTGGCAGGGTCTTTTCTGGCGATATCTTTTAGAAAACTGTCTATCCTGTTTCCTCTTCTTGCCATTGTCTTTCCGAAAATTGTAACGTCCAACCCATTTAGCGTAAAAGCACCGGTCGTCATTCAATCCTCAATCAGAGCCTATGGCTCGATTTTCGAAGATTCATATTGTGTCTTGAATTCCAAAACCCAATGGTAATGGGCTTCCTCGGAAAGGCTTGCGACTTTTTTGCTTTTTTCTTTATGACGATGATGATCTGAAAATAATCGGTTGCTTGGTCCGGTTCGCTTTTAAGATTCTCACGGATCCAAGAGGAGTTTGCATCAAACATTTTCTTATTCTTTCGCCAGAACAATAAGATGCAAGATGCCGTGCGTAAACTATTTTAGTCTGCCGTTTAAAGTGCATTTCAAAGCTTTTCACTTCAGATAATTTCATTCTTTTAAAGAGGAGTTTTGGCTGATTATCCCGGTAAATCTTTGGTATAAACCGCCAAAACCCATGAAAACACATGAGGTTTGGAGGAATAACCGGATTTTGGACTTGCAAAGGGGAAAGGGTTACTTCATTATTTTTGTGATGCCATTGGGAGGCTATTATGATTGGTAGAGAGAAAGAGTTTAAGATTCTGAATGAGCTTTATCTAAGTAAGGAAAGTCAATTCGTTGCCGTCTGCGGAAGGCGAAGAATTGGTAAGACGTATTTAGTTGATGAGACCTTTGTTGGCCGGATTACTTTTAGGCATTCTGGACTTTCGCCTGTCGAAAGCAGGAAAAAGAATCCCAAAAGCCCTTTGGCGAAGCAGCTTCAGCATTTTTACAATTCTTTAATTTCTCAAGGCGCGGTTGTTGACAAATGTCCCAAAGATTGGCTGGAGGCCTTTTTGCAGCTTGAGCTTTACCTTCAAAGCATCGATGACGGGACAAGACAATTGGTTTTTTTGGATGAATTGCCTTGGATGGATACGCCGAAGTCCGGCTTCGTCACAGCCCTTGAAGCTTTTTGGAATAATTGGGCATGCCATCGCAAGAATTTCATTTTGATTGTTTGCGGAAGCGCAACGTCATGGATGAATGACAAGCTGATTAACAACAAGGGAGGACTTTACGGCCGTCTTACTTATCGAATTTTCCTCAAGCCATTTTCCTTGCGTGAGTGTGAGCGGTTTTTCGAATCAAAAAACATTCATTTTTCACGCTACGATACAATTTGTGCCTACATGGCTTGTGGAGGAATCCCTTACTATTTGAATTATTTTTCCCCTGGTTACAGCCTCGCTCAAAACCTCGACGATTTGTTTTTTGCAAAAAACGCCTTTTTAAAAGACGAGTTCAATCTTCTTTTTAATTCGATTTTCACCAATGGAGACTTTATGAAAAACTTAGTCGAAACCATGGGCAAAAAAAGGATTGGATGCACCAGAGGTGAAATCATCTCGAGTTTGAAACTTAGTTCAGGTGGTGAATTAACCGTTGCCCTAGATAGCCTTGTGGCTAGCGATTTTATTTTGAAATACCTTCCTCTTGGGTCAAAGCGAAATGAAGAGCGCTATAAGCTCATTGATCCCTTCTGCATTTTTTATCTCAAATTCATGAACGGAAAATCAAACGTTTCCGAAGACTTTTGGTCTAAAAATCTAGAAAACCAAAGTATTGTTTCCTGGCGCGGAATCGCATTTGAAAACGTTTGTTTCAATCATGTGAAACAAATCAAAAGCGCTTTGGAGATTGGTGACGTTTCATCCGAGCAGTACGCCTGGTCTAAATTTGGCGACGAAGAGGAAGGACTGCAGATTGACATGGTTATAAAGCGTAAAGACAATGTTGCCAATATGTGCGAGATAAAATTCTATTCATCTGAGGTGGCGGTGGATAAAAAGATGGATCTCCAAATTCGGAGCCGTTCATCCGCTCTTAAGAAGGAATTACCAAAAAATTTCGCCGTCATGAGCACTTTGATTACAACACATGGATTGAAGAAGAATGAATACTATTGGTCTTTTTCAAAAGTTATTACCATGGAAGATTTATTTAGGGAATGAAGAACTTGTGAAGGGCCGAAGAACTGATTTACAACGGTAAAAGATGTTTTGCGCTTTTCCAAATGCGCTGGCCAAATGGAACTACAGCAATCGGATTCTCCAAAAGGCGTCGATACTTAGGCCTTCTTTCCTGACCGCAGCGGCCTTACAATCTCTCACTAACTTCTTGAAATGATTTTTAAGCTTTTCGTGGATGGATTATCGCCTGTTGCGACTGTTTTTGCGACTCCCTAATTCCAGGCTGGTACGGGTTTTTGCGATACTAATTAGCCGTTTATCGGAATGAGCGGGAAAAACGCTGCAAATTGAGAATTGAAGCACATCCTTTTTAGCTACGCTGCTTTAATGAAGCCCATTGCCTCTGGCCCGTTGCAATGCCTGCAAAGCGAAACTTTCAATTCGCTTTGGGCTGCGTTTAAGGGTATCGGCGGATTTTAAGGGGGCTATTTTTGCGCCCAAGTGGCCAAAACTACAAACGCCATAGCCGGGGGAGCTCTGCGAGCCTCTCATGGCTTATGGCATTCCTTTGAGGAAGGGCTTTGATGAGGTGCCGACGTCAAGGCGTCAATGAAATGCTCGCTCGTGAACCGCCTCCTTGTTTTGATATTTGCGCGGACAAATGAATGGCATGGGGGGTCAAGAGAGGATTCAGGAATCTTTTTCCTTGAGCGCAAACACTTATGATAATCGAAGCAGAGACTGTTTATGTCGCTGACTAATTCCGTCAATATTCCTGCCAAACTTGCCGTTAATTTACTGCCAAACTTACCGTTAATTTCCTGCCAAACTTACCGTTAATTTCCTGCCAAACTTGCCGTTTTGTTGTTTTGACCTTGATGGAACGGCTTTGCGAATGATGCCTCCAATATTATCTAGCCAGACGGGTTGATAGTTTTTACAAGGCCATGAAGAGATAACAAGTTTGATCGGGGCGAAGAAAACGTCGTCCCGATTAACGGCAAGACGGTCGATAAGAAGATCGAATCGGAGACGATATCGGCTTCTTTGCCGGGGCTGACGCCGCCACCGGTGCCGATGGGCATCATCTGATTTTGAAGATTTATTTTCGCTTCCTCCGTCATGAGAAACTCGCCCAAACTCCGTTTCGCGTTCCACACCCGCTTCATTAGGACTCTTTTCTCATGAGTTTTTGGGCGTTTTTCGTGTTAGGTGACAAAGTCGATGCAACATCCCGGGATAAGCTTTGATTTTTGCTGGG
>CAVKPZ010000010.1:0-31842 GCA_963658395.1 Lachnospiraceae bacterium
AGGTTACAACGTTCTACGACTTCTCGTTGGCGGCAACTGTAAAAAACCGGATTATCGCACGGGAAGTTATAATCGTCTTATGATTTCGGATTGGAAAGCGTTCTTTGATGAGGTTCACTCGGAACCCTACAGCCAAACGTTGCACGAGTTCTTGAAAGAAGAGTATGCCTCTCATGTGGTTTATCCGCCTCGCGATTTGGTGTTTAACGCGTTCAATTTGACTTCTCCCAAAGACCTTAAAGCCGTCATCATTGGGCAAGACCCCTACCATAATCCCGGGCAGGCGATGGGCCTATCGTTTTCGGTTCCCAAAGGCGTTCCCTTGCCTCCTTCCTTAGTCAACATTTACAAGGAGATCGAAAACGATCTTGGGTGCAAGATGGATTTTGAAAACGGAGACCTGACTTGCTGGGCCAAGCAAGGCGTCCTTCTCCTAAATGCCTATCTAACGGTTCGTGAGAACGCCCCATTGTCCCATGCGAGAAAGGAATATGACCTGTTCATCGCCGATACGATGAGATACTTAGACACGCTCAATCAGCCTATCGTTTTCTTGCTTTGGGGCGGTTTTGCAAAGAAATTCACCCCTTTCGTGAAAAATAAGAACCATTTCATTCTGACCTCCGTCCACCCTTCTCCTCTATCCGCGAACCGCGGGGGATGGTTTGGAAAGCATCAGTTCTCAAAGACAAACGAGATCTTAATTGCCCATGGCTCCGCCCCGATTGATTGGTGCAACAAATGAAGGGCGTCATCGTTGTTGGAAATAATTTGAGCTCTCCTTTGGCCAAGATGGAGTGCTCAGGCGCGTTCGTGATTGGCGCGGATAAAGGCGCTTTCTATTGTTATAAGAACAGCATCCCGATGGACATCGCTGTGGGGGATTTCGATTCGCTGAGCGAAAAAGAGGTAGCACATATATGCTCTTTTGCCAAAAAAGTGGTGAAATTAAATCCTGTAAAAAACGATACGGACACGGCCCATGCCTTGTCCCTTTTGCAGGGTTGTGACGAAATTACTATCCTCGGAGGCATCCAAGGGAAAAGAATCGAACACTTCTTGGCTATCCTTGATTTGCTTGCTAGTGATAGCCGCGTTTGCCTAAAAGACGATAGTAGCTCACTCCAAACTTTGTCTCCTGGCGAATATGTATTCGAAAAAGGCTCTTATCAGTTTTTCTCTGTTTTCGCGGTTGAAGAGTCCCTTCTTACCCTAGAAGGGTTTGCTTACCCTTTGAAGGACTATGTTCTAAAGCGGCTAAATCCTTTGGGGGTTTCAAACCAAATTCAAGGCGACAAGGCTCGCGTTATCCTCAAAAAGGGAAAGCTTCTGGTTGTGTGTTCCAAGTCTGACTCTTGAATTTGCTTGAACGGGGTTCTACGATTTCTTTCGTCGATAGGGGAGCCACAACGGCTGAGAGGCTATCTGAAATGATAGCGACCCTTGACCTGAACTAGGTAATGCTAGCGTAGGGAATCGAGTTCAACTCCGTTTTTGTTAGGGTGTCTCCTCCTCCGTCAGCGTCCAGTTCTGACGGGTTTTCTTTTTCTAGGAGGCAGTTATGGCAAAGAAAAGAACGCACGATTTAGTGGTGACGATGGTCGAGATCGGCGTAATGGCCGCGCTTGGCTTTGTCTTGGACGAACTTTCGGGCATCATGTTCAAAGGGGTGTTTGTCAATGGAGGATCGATTGGCATTGCGATGCTCTGCGTCCTCCTTATGGCCTATCGCAGGGGCTTTGTGCCTGCTTTGGTCACCGGCCTTGTGATGGGGCTGCTTGATTTAGCAACCGGCCCCTACATTATTCCGGGTGAAGCGTGGAGAGCCGTGATTCAGGTCCTCCTTGATTATGTTTTGGCTTACCCGATGGTGGCTTTCGCCGCGATTTTCCGTCCTGCTTTCCTAAAAAGTGAAGACAAAGGAAAAAAAGTTCTCTTCCTTTGCCTTGGCGCCGTCCTTGGCGGTTTATTGAAGCTTTTCGCCCATTATCTTTCTGGCATTCTGTTTTGGGCGGATCCCAGCAGTTTTGCCTTCTCTTGGGCCTGGATGAATCCTCATCTATATTGTTTCCTTTATAACGCCTTGTACGTTTTACCTTGCCTTGCCTTGTCCTTGGCCTTCTTGCTTGTTCTTTATTGGAGGATCCCGAGCTTGCTGAAAGATCCCGAACGGCTTTATTCGCGCGGCAAAGACAAAGAAGAGTCATTGAAAGACGCGACAAAGGAGGAAAAATAACATGATATTACCGATTGGGATCTTGACCCTGGGCACGGGGATGTTTGCCTGTTTCCTCTCTTACTACATTTTGTCCTTCAGTTCCTATAGCGACGGCTGGGGAACGGATGTTTCCTTTAACGAGGATTACCTGATTCTTGCCTTGATTGGCGCTTTCCTTCTTATCCTCGGCGTCTTCTTGCTTCATGCCTCTTTTAAAAAGAAAGAGTGTAAGAATATGCTTTTTGGAGGATTGGGAGCAATCAGCATAATTTCTCTCGTATACGCCTTGTTTATGGTGATCAAAAGCTATGTGAAATGCCTTTCCACGACGCCGTTTTATTGGGGCTGGTTCTTTGTTTCTTTGCTTTTGGGATTGCTTTGTCTCTGCCTTTTGAAAACCAAGCGCTCGGAGTAAAGAACCTTCCTTTGAAATCCTTTTGAGTTTTTAAAGGATATTTTCCCCGTCCGTGTTATAGTTCCTCCGTTCAGTTCTTAGGAGGCCCATATGGAAGAAGAAAAGAAAGAAAACCTTCCTGAGCAGGAAGAAAAAACCGTTC
Source organism: Lachnospiraceae bacterium (assembly GCA_963658395.1). GTDB lineage: Bacteria > Bacillota_I > Bacilli_A > RFN20 > CAG-826 > Alloenteromonas. The sequence continues at coordinate 2,776 of CAVKPZ010000010.1, forward strand.
ATGAAGCCGTCGCCGAGCCGACCGCGGAGCCGGTTGCAGAAACTGCTGCCGAGCCCATCGAGGACGATGATTTCACAGACACCAAGCGCAACGCCGAAATCGCCGCGGCCAAAGAGAAAAAAGAAGCCGAAATCGCCGAGAAAAAGCAAGAGGAAGAAGAGGAGGAAGCTCTTGAAGAGCTCCCCGACCCATTCCCCGAACAAGCATCTTACGAATACACCGACGATCTCTTGGACAACATTGAGAAGGCTCGCGTTGCTTTCTACAAGGAATATAAGAAGATCAACGGTATCAAAATTGCCATCTCCGTGGTTGGCCTCGCCATCATCATCCTTTTCTGGATTTTGCCGAACGTTCTTAAATGGGGCGGCGACAATTCAATGATCCCGATGGTTGTTTCGCTTTCCGTTGCTGCGGGTGTTCTTGTTCTTCTCGGCGTGATGTCCTTCTTAACGAGAAAAGCCAACGACAAGAGGGTAAAAGCTTACTTCGGCGTTCTTTACGAGAATTTGAATCGGTATCTTTTCAACGGCATCCCCGTTGAGAACATCCAAGGCAGGGTCGAAGACAAGATTTCCAAAGATGAATTCGCCGCTTGCGGCATGTATCCCGGCGCCTCTTCTATCGGCAGCCGCGACAACATCACTTTCACTTATCGCGACATGGATTGCGCCCTCGCGGACGCCGCCGCTCAGAAAGAAGCCGGCAAAGCCATGCAGACCGTCTTCGTCGGAAAGTATCTCCGCACCGCTAATAATTTCCAAGGAAAAGAGGACGGCCTCGTCATTTATTTCCGCGGCAATAAGCGCGCCTTGCCCCCTGAGGTTCTCCCGAAGCTTAATCTTTTGGAAAAAAACAAGTTCTACAAGATTTACGGCGATCCGAGCGATAAAAAATATCTGACCCCGAAAATCCGCTCCATGCTTAAGGAAATCCACACGAACAAAGTCCTCGTGGATGTGGCGATTGCCATTAAGCCAGGGAAAACCTATTTCGCCCTCGGCTACGAAGACACCTTAATGGTTCTGCCGATGCAAAAGCCCTTTAACCCCGGCCCTACCCGCGAATACAAAGAAGAACTTGCGATGTTCCTTGAACTTGCTTACGCCTTCTATGAAAAGAAAGGCGAGAGCAAAGACGCCGAGTGAATTCCCGCCCCTCTTCTGATGCGTCCTCCTTGCATTGAACTTGTTTTGTCCAATGTTTGGGGAACGCATCATTCGAGGGGCTTCTTTTTATTTTCGTGGTGTCGCGGCGCGCTTATAATAAGCCCGCAAAGAAATCCGACGTCTTGGATTTCTTCTTGGTAACCCCGTATGAATGAAGTAGATCCCAGATTCGCGCGCTGGATAAAGGTCCAGGCGTACAAGCATGATGGTGCCTTGCACCGTCAATGGTCCCCGGCCTATCTCGTCGAAGAAAATGACGAGTACTGGGCTTTGGTGTCCAAAATGAGCTTGGTCACGGAAAACGATGGCCGCAAATGGATGACGAAAGAAAAGGCCGTCTTCATTTTGTACAAGAAACGCTGGATGAACGTGATTTGCATGTTCAAAGAAGGTCAGGGCATTTGCTATTACGTCAATATCGCCACCCCCACGATTTTCGATAATGGCTACCTCAAATACATCGATTACGACTTGGATGTCAAACTCTATCCCAATCATACGGAGAAGACCCTCGATGAGAATGAGTTTGAACGCCACATCCAAACCTATGGCTATTCTCCTGAGCTTACTGCCGCGATCCAAAAATCCGCGGATGAAGTGAAAGAGATGATCACCCGTGGAGACGAACCTTTCGTGGATTCTTTTGTGACGAGGTTTTACAGCAAGTTTTTGATGGAGAACAAGCCCATTGTCCCAGCGAATCGCAAGGGCTAGTTTCGCCTATCCTTTTGTCGGGGGTATATAATCGCATCGCTTATGGAAAAAACTTTTGTTACGCATAGCAAAGAAGAAACGCGTTCCCTAGGAAAGCACCTTTCTTCTTTCCTACGTGCAGGAGACGTGATTCTTCTTGAGGGCGATTTAGGCGCGGGGAAAACGACTTTTGTCGGTGGGGTCGCCGAAGGGCTGAATGTCAAAGAAGATGTAATCTCCCCTACTTTTAACATCATGAAGTGCTATTTCCACGGGACTCTTCCTCTTTACCATATTGATGCCTATCGTCTTGAAGGGCAAAACATCGAAATCGGTCTTGACGAATATATTGAAGGAGATGGGGCTTGCTTCATCGAATGGCCTCAATTCATCGCCCCTCTTCTTCCTGATGAGAAACTAGAAATCGTCCTTACCAACATAGGAGAAAATGAAAGATCGATCCTCTTCAAAAGCACCTCTCCCCGTTTCAATGATGCGATCCAGCAAATGGAGGTAGCGGTATGATTGGCCTTCTTTTGGATAGCTCGGATAAGAATCTTTCCGTTGGCTTGGTAAAAAACCATTCCTTTTTGGGCAAAATCTCTTATGAGGCTTGGCAGAGACAGAGCGAATTGCTTGTGGATGAAATTCATAAATTGCTCAGCGAAAACGGATTGAATGGGAAAGACATCGATTATGTCGTTTGCTCAAAAGGCCCTGGCTCCTATACTGGCGTGCGCATTGCCTTGACCGTCGCCAAAACCATCTCGTTTGCTCTCGATGTTCCTTTATACCTTGCTTCCTCTTTGGAGGTTCTTCAACATCAAGGAAGTGTGTCTGCTTGTCTTTCAAACGCTCGTGGAAAAAGAAGTTATTTTGCCGTTTATGATGGTGAAAAAGCCATTAAAAAAGACTGCATTTTAGAAAACGGAGAGGTTTTTGCGTACTTTTCGTCTCATCCTGAAGTCACTCCTTGCGGCGATATCAAGTATCTTGGGATGGAAAGCGCGCCCTTTGATGTTTTGGAAAATTTGAATCGTTGCGATACTCCATCTCACCTTTGCGAGGAGCCTCTTGGCGCGAAGCCGGTGTATCTAAAAGACGACTACGACAAAGGGCATTTTAAGACGATTGTAAGGAAGATGCTTCCTAGTGATATGGAAGCAGTCATGAAGATTGAAAATGAGGTTTTCGTGGCCCCTTATACGGAAACGCAAATGCTGTATGAGCTGAATGAGAACCCCGTCTCTCATCTTTATTGCGCGGTTGTCGACAATGAAGTCGTTGGCTTCGTGGATTTCTCAATTACGTTCAATTCCGCCTATATTTCTCAAATCGGCGTCCGGGAGGAGTTCAGGCGCAAAGGCATTGGGAATTTGCTCATTGGGCAAATCATCAAAGATTGCGAATCCCAAGAAGATCCCGTCGAATTCTTGACCCTTGAAGTGAGGGAGAGCAACGAGAACGCCCAGAAGTTCTACAAGAAGCATAAGTTTCAGGCAATCACCATTAAAAAGGGGTATTACTCCAACGGTGAGAATGCCGTGGCGATGGTAAGGAGTCTCATTCATGGCTAAGATTTTGGCAATCGAATCAAGCTGCGACGAAACGGCCGTGGCCATTACCGACAATGGCAAACTTTTGGCTAATGTCGTCGCCACCCAGATTTCGGTGCATGAGAAGTTCGGCGGCGTTATGCCGGAAATTGCCTCGCGTCTCCACACGGAGAACATCACCGTTTGCCTGAAGGAAGCCTTGGAACAAAGCCACCTGAAATTTGAGGATATGGATGCTTTTGCCGTCACGCGCGGGCCTGGGCTTATTGGCTGTCTCCATGTGGGGCTTCAAGCAGCGAAGACTTTGGCAATGCTTTATGACAAACCCCTGATCCCCGTGCATCATTTGGCGGGACATATCTATGCAAACGAATACGTGGGCGAGTTTATCTACCCCATGCTTTGCGTTGTTGTTTCTGGTGGCAATACCGAGCTCGTCTTAATGAAGGGCGACTTGGATTTTGAAATCATCGGGGAGACGAAAGATGATGCGGTCGGTGAATGCTATGACAAGGTCGCTCGTGTTTTGGGTCTGCCTTATCCTGGCGGACTGCCAATCGACCAGCATGCAAAGAAGGGCCAGCACACCTATCATCTTCCGATTCCTGATGCTGGACCGAGCGCGGGAAAATACGATTTCTCCTATTCGGGGCTTAAGACCTCGGTTATCAATTTAGTCAACTCCATGAAAATGAAAGGCGAGCCGGTCAATATTGATGACATGGCCTGCTCCTTTCAAGACGTTGCGATTGGCCTTATCGTCGAAAAAGCGCTCCGCGCGGCGAGCGACTATCACGTGAGACAGATTGTTTTGGCCGGCGGCGTCTCTGCCAACAGCTATCTCCGTGAGCAAATGAAAACCAAACTTGAGGGTACGGGAATTGATCTGATCATCCCTCCCCTTTGGTGCACGACCGACAACGCCGCGATGATCGCTAAGGTCGCCGAAAGACTCTACGAACGCAGGATTTTCGCCCCTTTAGCCCTGGGCGTTGATCCAAATTGGAAGATTGACCATTGGATGGATTTTAGGGAATAAGTCGCTTTTGCGGTTTTTTCTAACTTCTAAGAATTAGCTTATTTTTGCGACGTTTTCTTCTTTGTACGGCAAAATTGCCGGGAAATCATCACCGTTTTTGATGACTTGGACTGCTAAAGCATGCTTTTCGGGGTACACGTCCATGACAACCCCTTCTAAGCCTGCCGGATAACCGGCTACCTCGGCTTTGGCTATGACATGTTCGCCTTTTTCAAAGGGTGAAAAAACGGTTGTCTCTTCAGCTGGCCTAAGTTCCTCTGGGTAATAAGAAGCATTGCCAATAAGGGCGTCTTCGGTTGCGTAAAAACCAACGGTGTAGGTTTCTTTGTGAATGGCGTCAACAACGCCGACGTCGCCCTCTTTTGCAACGCCTCTTTCTACAAGCACGATCACTTTGTCGCCGACTTGGTACTTCATGATCTCTAGTTTATGCCTGTTTGGGCTTTTTGCCCTTAAAAATTGCGAATTAGAGAGTAAACTAACTTTGCTATGCAACCGAAAGCCATTACTGTTTCCGAGCTTAATGCCCGTTTCGCCAAAAAAGAAGACATCGCGAGCCTTGATTCCATTCTTCTCGAAGGCTGGGTCCGCACGAACCGCGACTCTGGCTCGATTGGGTTCATTGCTTTGAATGATGGGACGTGCTTTAAGAACATCCAAATCGTGTATGACGACAAGATCGCGAACCATGATGCCATTTCCCATCTTTTGACGGGCGCGGCGATTCTCGTGAAGGGAAAAATTGTTTTGACCCCCGAGATGAAACAGCCTTTCGAAGTCCGCGCGACCGAGATTGATGTCTTGGGCGATGTTGACCCCGATTATCCTCTGCAAAAGAAACGTCATAGTTTCGAATATCTTCGCGATGAAGCCTATCTGCGCCCTCGCACCAATACTTTCTCTGCTCTCTATCGCGTCCGCTCCTCTTTGGCTCTGGCCATTCATGAGTTTTTCCAATCTCGCGGATTCGTCTATGTCCACACTCCCGAATTCACTGGAAACGACGCAGAAGGCGCTGGGCAGGTTTTCAGCGTCTGCACGAAAGATAAAGATGGAAAGCTTAGCGAGACCGATTTCTTTGGCAAGAAAGTTTCTTTGACCGTCTCTGGGCAACTTCACGTTGAGGCTTTTGCCCTCGCTTTCCGCGACGTTTACACCTTTGGGCCAACCTTCCGCGCGGAAAAATCAAACACCCCTCGCCACGCATCTGAATTCTGGATGATCGAGCCCGAACTTGCTTTCGCGGATTTAGACGACGATATGGAATGCATGGAAGAGTGCATCAAGTGGTGCATCAAGTGGGTTTTGGAGAAATGCCCTGACGAGATGGCTTTCTTCGATAAGATGATCGCCCCGGGTTTGCTGGATAAGCTTAATCGCGTTTACTCCACTCCTTTCATTAAAATGGAATACACCCAAGGCATCGAGCTTCTCCAAAAAGCTGTGAAAGATGGGCATAAGTTCGACGACTGCGATATCTATTGGGGCAAAGATTTGGCCTCGGAGCACGAACGCTATCTCACGGAAGAGGTCGCGAAAGGGCCGCTTTTCCTCATCAACTATCCGAAAGAGATTAAAGCCTTCTATATGAAGGAGAACCCTGACGGGAAGACCGTGGCGGCCTGCGACTGCTTGGTTCCTGGCGAAGGGGAGATCATCGGAGGCAGCCAGCGCGAAGAACGCTACGACGTCTTGAAAAAGAAGATGGAAAAAGCCGGCAACGTTGATGAACTGGAATGGTATCTCAACTTGAGGAAATATGGCGGATGCATCCATTCTGGATTTGGGATTGGCTTCGATCGTTTGCTGATGTATCTGACTGGCGTCGCGAATATTCGTGATACTGAGCCCTTCCCCCGCACTTCGTCTGCCTTAAAATATTAACTCCTATGGATAACACGAACCTCAATAATCAAAACCAAACCGAACAAGCCTTGTCGGACAACTCTTTTGTCACGACAGACATGCCTGATCCTGAGGCGGCTAGAAAGCAACTTGCCCACAAGAGAATTTTCTTTGTTCTTTTGGGCTTTATTGTTGTTGTGGCCGGTTTGATTGCTTGGGAAATCATCGATTTAGTTCTATGAGGAAAGAACGCGCGCAAACGCAAGTTATCCAATGGAAGGAGAACAAGATTCCGACCTCGATTCGCGTCGGCAGGATTCTTCTTATCGTTGGTGGCATTCTTTTCATCCTTAATTCCGTGAATTCTCTGATATATTGGGGCTTTTGCTTTGGCTTCCACTGGCTTCCTGGAGACACGGAAGCTCTCGCGGATTTGAAGTCGTTATTCCCCGACCTTTCCTTTTGGGACAGCCCACTCGACTTGATCAACGTCATTTCGGACGCCTTTAACCCGGTTATTTACGTACTGAAATTTTTAGCGGGCCTTGGCGCCTTTGCCTACGTGAAAGACAAAGGCGGGCATTTCATCGACTGGGTCGCTTGGGCCGCCATTATTGGCTTGGGCATTTCGATTTTCGATTTCGCCGCGAGCGTCCGCGCCCTTTTCATAAGCCATTTCGACTGGAAAACCTTCGGGCTCAACTTTTTCTCGATGCAGTTTGATACCCTGTTTTATTCAATTGGTTGGTTTTTGGCGAAGAATTGGCTGGATTAATCTTGGCTCGGCGGCGTTGGATTCTTCGGCGTGTATTTGATGTCGTCTTCGGCTTTGAAATCTTTTAGGGATTTCGAATAGATGGTTTTCGCGCGATGCTGAATCATCACGAAACGGGAAATCCAAGCCTGGCAAAGATAGGCATACCATATCCAAGAGACATAGAACAAAGCCACTTCGATATAAGCCGGCAGATGTTCTAAGACGAAAGTCGGCTGATGAGTGACGGCCGGGAAACGGGCGAGCATGGACATCCCGAAAACTTTGACAACGAGCGGGTCATCGCGATAAACCTCTGCACCGGCGTTCCATTCATAAAGGAAGAACAGCTCCGAGAAATGCGTGAAGATATTATCTTTCCAGGTGTCGAAACCCAAACAGCAAAAGACCCATATAAGCAAGGCTAGGACGGAAACCGCGAAAGGAATTAGGGTTTGCTTATAAAGCAGGCGATTGCTTTTGCGTATGGCAAGGCTCTTGAAGGATTTTGGGGAATCCACCACGTGCGTTCTCGCCACATCGGACATGATGGTATCGACCTTCTCCGCCTGATGGACCATCGTTTTATGAATGGCCATGCCCAGGAAACCGAGCAATAAGAAAAGCACAAAGAGGATGATAATCAAGATGATAAGTAGCCTGCGGTCTGAGTCGTTCATGGCCACGGAGACAAGGAAAAGATTATTCATGCTTTGCCTCCTCTGCTTGTTCAATGGGCGCTTCTACCGGCTCGTTAGGCTGCTGCATGGGAATTTGCCCCGCGAAGCTAGCCTCTGAAAAAGATCCGTTTTCTCCGGGAATTCTATCCGGTGTGAAAGGCATGAAAGGGGTGTTTGGCTGAGGAATTTGCCCAGACTGAAAAGGCATTGCTTGCCCCTGCTGTTGAATCCCCTGGGGATTCGGGAAAGGCACCCCCTGCTGGCCCATGGTGCCAGGAGTCGTGTTGTAATAAACCTGCTGAACGTAGATGTTGTTGGGCTGTGGTGCGGGCTGAGGCTGTTCTTTTGCCTGAGCCAAATTCAAAGCTTCTTGTTTTCTTTTATAGGCCTCTTCATCCTCTTCAAAGACAGGAAAACATTTTTTGCCAGAGAAGAAGTTAATCAGCATGATGACGAATTCGACGACGAAATCCAAAATGCCAAAAACGCCAACTAAGGCAATCAAAACTAAAAGAAGAGGCGAACAAATCGCGAAGATGATGCCGATGCCAAACTCTTTCAGAAACTTCATTTTGCCGCTCCGCCTTCCATTTTAGTTTGACTTGCTCTTCAATCCTAGGAAAACATCGGGCAATGAGGACAAAGCAAGGCTGAATGGGAAGACGATGAAAGTCAGGGGCGCAATATTAACTGGCGTGGTTTGAAAGACCATGGCAATTGATAGGATTGAGCCGAACAAGGTGACGCCTAATGAGACATACAAAGACCAATGTGGTTTCGGGAAACGAGACAAAAAGCCGGCAAGAGCCCAATAGAAAGCGCATCCCAGGAAAAAATAGGCCAGTTTTGCGTAGATAAAGATGAAAAGCACGCATAATAAAGCGGGAAGAAGGGAGATCAACGGGTACCAATTTTGGACTTTTCCATCGTCTTTAAAAGCAATGCCAATGTGTGGCGCCTGAAGGGAGAAGAAGAGATGGGATAACCCTGTCACCGCAAAAGAATAAGCAAGAGCCAACAAGGCGAAGCTGTCATAAAGGAGTTCGGAGGATTGGAGGCTCAATAAAGAACGGATTACTTCCCTCATATCGATTTCGTATATCGCCTTGACGAGCAAAAGCGAGAGATAGAAGAACGAGTATTGGATCATGGCAACGAAGAAGTTCGTCGCAACGACGTTGGTTTCGCGTCGGAGGAAGAACCCGTACGTCATCCCTGAACATAGGGACGGCAACAAGTAGAAGAGGGTATTTTCAAAATTCCAAGCCGAAACGGCGATGGAGACTCCGAAGGCGCCGAATAGATAAATCGGGTAATACCTTTTCTGGCAGAAGTAGCCCACTAAAGCAGACAGCAAGGGGGCGATAAGCATTAGAAAAAAGGCTGATAAAGGCAACATGGCACTTACCAAAGAAAGGATCCCGTCGAATCCCGCGATGATGGCGCAGAAAGCGAGATTTTGTACGGGCGTTTCCTTTTTCGTGAAGACCTTCATTGGCGATATTTTACTAAGGCAGTAGGGCTTTAAGGAAGTTTTTCACGGGGCGAAATGAGTTTTCCACATCTTTTGGTTTTCCTAGGTCTCTTTATTTATAAAGAGCGTCCCTGGGACTAGAATAAAGAGGTATGACGAATGACTACTTATCTACTTTGAATCCAGAGCAGCGGAAGGCCGTTACGACAACCGCTCAACATGTGCGTATCATCGCTGGCGCAGGATCTGGAAAGACCCGCGTTTTGACTTGCCGCATCGCTTATTTGATTGAGCATTTCGAGGTGGACCCCGCCCGTATTCTAGCGGTCACCTTCACCAACAAAGCCGCGGGAGAGATGCACGAACGCGTTGGAAGTTTGGCCCCGGAAGCCTCCATGTTTCTCACGGTTTCAACATTCCATAGCTTCTGTGCGAGATTCTTAAGAAGAGAGGCCGGGGCAATTGGCTATCCTGCTAGCTTTAATATCTTTGACGAAGACGACCAGGAAAAACTGGTTAAGAACATCGCTTTGGACAAGGGCTACAAGAAGAGTGACCCCTTGGTGAAAATGGCCCTTAGTTACATTCGCAATCAAAAAGGGAAAGGCATCTACCCGGGCGACATTTCCATTAATAAATTCAGCTTCGAGAACGAAAAGGATTGTCTTGAGTTCTATGCCGAATACGAGAAAAGGAAGCGCGCGATGCTCTCCTTGGATTTCGATGATTTGATTCTTCAAACGGTCGCGATCCTTAAAGGCGATGAAAACGTCCGCGAGAAATGGAGACATCGCTACTCCCATATTTTGATTGACGAATTTCAGGACACGAATGATCAGCAATATGAACTCATCAAACTCCTGATGACGAGCGAGACCAATCTTTATGTTGTCGGCGACCCCGACCAGACGATTTACACCTGGCGCGGCGCGAACCAAGATATCATTTTGGCCTTTCCGAAAAATTTCCCGGATTTCCAAGACATCTTCTTAAACCAAAATTATCGTTCCACACAAAACATCCTAACCGCGGCGAACTCCTTGATTGGATTCAACAAGAAGAGGGTCCCAAAGGATTTGTTCACTCAACACGGAAGTGGCAGCGCCGTCGCCGTCAAGCGGTTTAACGATGCGAATGAGGAAGCGAAATGGGTCGTCGAGAAAATCGAGTCCGTCGCTGGAGATGGCAATTATTCTCATATTGCCGTACTTTATCGTTCTTCTTATTTGACCCGTCCCTTTGAAAGCGAATTTGCAAGCCACGGCATCCCCTACCGCATCTTTGGGGGCCTTCGCTTCTACCAAAGGAAAGAGGTCAAAGATGTTTTGGCTTACTTTAAATTGCTCCTTAATCCTCTGGATGATGTTAGCTTTGAACGTATCGCGAATGTGCCGAAGCGTTCGATTGGTGAAAGCACTGTGGAGAAGATAAGAAATCACGCTCAACAAGAAGGCGTCTCGGAATACGTCTATTGTCAGAATGTTGAGAAATACGACTCTGAAGATATCCCTAGCAGGGCGATTAATCAACTGACAATCCTCATCGCCAAAATGGAAGCATGCAAGAAACGTCTTGCGGACAATTTAGAGGTTTATGGGGCGGTTTTGCGGGATTTTATAACCGATCTCGGCTATTACGAATACATCGCGGAAGACCAAGGCGTCGACGAAGATCGGGCTGGAAACGTCAATGCGTTATTTGACGATATCAACCACTTTGTTTCCTCTCATCCCGATTCGACCTTCGAAGAATATTTGCAAAACGTCTCTTTGCTTACTTCGCAAGACGACATGAACGAAGGCAATTACGTTTCCTTGATGACGATTCACGTCGCGAAAGGCCTGGAGTTCGACAACGTCTTCATCATCGGCATGAACCAAGGCTCCTTCCCTTCTGTGCGCAGCCAGGAGGAGAGAGGAAGCGACGGCATGGAAGAAGAGAGAAGGCTTTGCTACGTTGCGATGACGCGCGCCAAAGAGCAACTCTTCATGACCTGCAATTCGGGTTATTCCTATGCGACGGATTCTCATGCCGTGCCTAGCCAGTTCTATAAAGAAGCGAAATTGGAATTCCCGAAGTCTTCCGTTTATCATTCTTACGGCAACCCCTATCAATCGAAGAAGGAAAAAGTCAGCTGGTCGAATTCCTCGGGGAGCAAATATAGCAACGTCTCTTTCTTCGGCGATGGCGATGCGATTTCGCCTTTTGAAGAACCAAAGAAAGAGGCGCCTAGACCCGCCGGCGGGAACGGCATTACCGACTGGGGCGTTGGTGATCGCTGCCGGCACGACAAGTTCGGCGAAGGCACAATCAAAGAGATCATCAGCCCCGAAATCATCATAGTCACCTTCGATTCCGGGGATCAGAAAACCCTGCTAGGCACGGTCCCTTTGCTGCACCGCATTTACAAAAAAGGAGGTCAAGCATGACCCACGAAGAAGCCAAAAGCCGCGTTTTGTTCTTAACGGAACAGTTAGAGCGTTGGAACTACGAATATTACGTGAAGGATAATCCTTCCGTCTCTGACGCCGAATTCGATCGGGCAATGAACGAGTTGCAGATGCTCGAGAATGATTTCCCCGACCTGAAATTCAAGAATAGCCCCACTCAAAGAGTTGGCGGGCAAGTTCTCTCGGAGTTTAAGAAAATCCCTCATAAGCGTCTGATGCTTTCTTTAGGCAACGTCTATAACGAAGACGATGTCCGCGATTTTGATCGCAAGGTCAGGCAGGCTTTAGGCAAAGACGTCGTAGATTATGTCGGCGAAGTCAAGATTGACGGACTTGGCATGAGCCTTGTCTATGATAAAGGCGAGCTCCAATATTGCGTGACCCGCGGCGATGGGGTGATGGGAGAGGATGTGACCCAAAATGTCATCACAATCCCCTCAATCCCTTTGCATATCAAAGAAACGAGGCCCCTTGAAGTCCGTGGCGAGGTCTATATGCCCAAGGCCTCCTTGGACCGCCTTAACGAAGCAAGAGCGAAAGAGGGTGAGCCACTCTTCGCAAACGCCCGCAATGCTGCCGCTGGTTCCATTCGCAATCTTGATTCCAGCGTTGCCGCCAAACGCGGCTTGGATGCATTCTGGTACTACCTGGTGAACGCGAGGGAGCTTGGCCATAGCGTCCATAGCGAGTCGCTGGATTATTTGGACGGCCTTGGCTTCCGCACAAACCACGAAAGAAGAAAGCTTCACGGCGTAGAGGAACTTTTGGCTTACATTGAAGAATATACGAAGAAACGCCAAAGCCTCGGTTACGACATCGATGGCCTTGTCTTCAAGGTGGACGACATCGATTCTTACGATATTCTCGGTTATACCGCGAAAACTCCGAAATGGGCGACGGCTTATAAGTTCCCGCCCCTTGAAGTAAGCACCAAGTTGCTTGACATCGTTTTGACGGTGGGCCGCACGGGAAGAATCACTCCTAACGCCGTTCTTGAGCCCGTTCGCGTCGCGGGAAGCCTTGTGCAAAGGGCGACCCTCAACAATGAGGATTTCATTAAAGAAAAAGGCTTAATGATTGGCGATTATGTGGTTCTAAGAAAAGCCGCGGACGTGATTCCTGAGGTCGTTCGTCCTTTGACGGAGAAACGCAACGGCAGCGAAAAACCGTTCGTGATGTCGGACACTTGCCCTGTTTGTGGGGCCCATCTAGAAAAGGTGGTTGGCCTCCATTATTGTTTGAACCCTGAATGCGCCTCGCGCAAAATCGAAGCTTTGATTCATTTCTCTTCGCGCGATGCGATGGACATCGATGGCATGGGCGACTCCGTGGTTGAAGAACTTTTCGCGGAAGGATTCTTGAAGGACCTTCCAGACATCTATCATCTTTACGACCACGTTCAGGAAATCAAAGCTCTTGATGGCTGGGGCGACAAGAGCATGAATGCGCTCGTTAGCGCCATTGAGAATTCCAAAAAGAAGTCATTGGAAAGACTGCTCTACGGTCTTGGAATTAAAGAAATCGGCGCAAAAACCGCTAAAACCATCGCAAAACTCCATCGAAATCTTGAAGACTTTTATGCTCTGAGTGAAGAAGATTATTTAAAGATTTCCGATATTGGTCCTGTTGGGGCGAAGAGTCTGTTTGACTATTTCCATAATCCCTCGAACCTCGCGATGCTCGAACGCCTAAAAGCGGAGGGCGTAAACTTCGCCTATTTAGGGACGGACGCCATCGACGTGAACAACTACTTTTATGGTAAAACCGTTGTCTTAACGGGCGCTCTTGAGCATTACACCCGCTCCGATTTGACGGCGATCCTCGAGGGAATCGGTGCCAAGGTTTCTGGCTCCGTATCAAAAAAGACAGATGTCGTTATCGCGGGCGCTGACGCGGGCAGTAAGCTTGCGAAAGCCCAAGAGCTTGGGATCAAAGTGATGGATGAGGAGGAGGCGCGCAGTCACCTTTCCACCCTCCGCCAGTCCTGAGGTCCCTCTCTTCTAGAAGAGAGTACCTCTTTCGCCTATAATAACCGCGCTAATTTGTTAGTATTGAGGAAAACGCATGAAAGAAATCACGCTGGATGTGCTTAAAGATGCGGCAAATCGTCTCCTTTTCACGATGAGCGACGAACAGTATCAGACCTTGCTGGAAGAATTTAACGTTTTGAAACGCCAAATGGATTTCATCGGGGAAATTGAAGGGCTCGATTCGTATGAACCGATGACTTTTCCCTTTGACTGCACGACTTCCTTCTTAAGGGAAGACATACCGACGACCCCCCTAGACCGCGATGAGGCCCTTCGCAACGCCGGTTCGAAGGAAGATGGGCAAATCAAATTGCCAAAGGTGATTGGATGATGAGTTACTTAGATTGTTCCATAAAAGAAATCCATCAAGCTTTGGTGGAAAAGAAAACGACCCCGATTGAGCTCACGAGGGAAGCTCTTGAACGCGCGAAAACAGATAAGCAGAACTGCTTTGAAATCATTCTCGAAGACGAGGCGCTTGCCTTCGCTTCGACTTTAATTGATCCTGAAGAAGACAATCTTCTTTGGGGCCTTCCTTATTTGGCCAAAGATAATTTCTCTACGAAGGGAATCGAAACCACCGCTTCGAGCAATATCTTGAACGGGTACGTCCCCTTGTTCGACGCAACGGTCATTGCCAAACTGAAAGAGAAGAAATGCGTGCTGATCGGCAAAACAACTTTAGACGAACTCGCGATGGGCGGCACGGGGACAACGGGGCACAAAGGGATTACCTACAATCCTTATGACCCCTCCCACAAGAGAATGATTGGCGGCTCTAGTTGCGGCAGCGCCTCGGCAGTCGCCGCAGGTATCGTCCCTTTTGCCTTAGGATCAGACACGGGCGACTCCGTTCGTAAACCCGCTTCCTTTGGCGGGCTAGTCGGCATGAAACCGACTTGGGGCAGGATCTCCCGTTACGGTCTATTTCCATTCGCTCCTAGTTTGGATCATGTCGGCTTCTTTACTCGCTCTGTGGAAGATAATGCGATTCTTCTTGAAGCCCTTGCGGGCAGAGACGACATGGACTTCACTTCGTCGACCCGCCCCATTGAAAACTACGCAAATCTTAGCTCTTCTTCCTTAAAGGGCAAAAAAATTGCGGTTTTGCGCGAGATTATCGATTCGGTCTCGGATCAAAAGAACTTGCAGCTCTTTCATGAATCCATTGAAAAGATGAAACAAAGCGGCGCGGAAGTAACCTATGTAGACTTTGGTCTTGAACTGCTCCAATCCATTTATCCAACCTACATCGTCATCAGCTGCGCCGAAGCGACGAGTAACGACGCCAATCTCGATGGCATTAAATTCGGGCCCTATTATGGCGGCAACACTTATCAGGATGTCATGTTCAACTCTAGAACAAAAGGCTTCTCCGAACTCATCAAGCGTCGTTTCGTCATCGGCAGCTTCGCTTTGATGAAGGAAAACCAGGACGTTCTTTTCCTCCGCGCCCAAAAGAATCGGGCGAAGATTGTCGAACGAGTTAATCAAATCCTTGCCGAATACGATTGCATCTATTTGCCCGCCGCTCCTTCAATCGCCCCTCTTATCGGAGGCGCTTCCAACAAGCTCTCCAACGAATATCTGATTGCTGACAACCATTTGGCGCTTGGGAACTTTGCGGGGCTTCCTTCGATTACTTTGCCGCTTGGCTTTGAAGACGGCATGCCTTTAGGAATCAGCCTAACGGGCAAGGCCTTCGGTGAGAAAACTCTTTACGAGATTGCCGAATGCTTTGAAGCCATCACCGGCCTTGCTGGGCTTTCGGTTTTGAACAAAAAGGAGGGCAATTTATGAACTTTGAAGCGATTATTGGGCTTGAGATTCATGTCCAAATGAAGACGAAGAGCAAAATGTTCTCCTCTTCTCCGAATTCTTTCTCGCGCATCCCCAATAGCGAAATCACTCCTTTCGATATGGCCTTCCCTGGCACGATGCCCCGCGTGAATAAGCAAGCGGTCATCAACGCGATTCGCGTGGCGAACGCCCTTCATATGACCATCGACCACACCCTTTATTTTGACCGTAAGAACTACTTCTACAGCGACCTTCCAAAGGGCTTCCAGATCACTCAGCAACGCCGGCCGATCGGTAGCCATGGCTATCTTGATATTCTGGATAAAGACGGAAACACCAAACGCATCAAGATTGAGCGGATTCACATGGAGGAAGATACCTGCAAGCAATTGCACCTCTCCGACTGCTCCCTTCTTGACTACAACCGCGCGGGAACTCCGCTAGTGGAAATCGTGTCTGAGCCCGACATTCGCTCGGGAACGGAGGCGATGCACTACGTCGAAGCCATCCGCAACATCGTCGTTTATTCTTTGACGAGCGACGGCAAGATGGAAGAGGGCTCCCTCCGCTGTGACGTAAACGTCTCTTTACGGCCTTTTGGCGAGGAAAAATTCGGCACCAAAGTCGAAATCAAGAACCTCAACTCCATCAAGAACATCGAACAAGCCCTCGATTATGAAATTGCCAGGCAAAGCGCCTGCTTGCTCACCGGCGTACCCGTTCAGCAAGAGACCAGACGCTTCGACGAGGCCAGCGGGAAAACGGTCTTGATGAGGGTCAAAACCGATGCAGTAGACTACAAATATTTCTGCGAACCGAATATCACCCCGATTCATCTAAGCGATGAGTTTGTGAACGACGCTATCGCGACTTGCCCCGAACTCTATGATGCGAAGAAGGAACGCTACTTAAAGAATGGCCTTTCCGATACGGATGCCTCCATTCTTCTGTCTGATTTAGCGATGTCTTCCTATTTTGAAAAGGCCCTTGAAGGAGCCAAGAACGCAAAGACTGTTGCTAATTTCATCATCGTCGAAGTGAACTCCTATCTCAATAAAGAAGGCAAGAAAATCGATGAGTTCCCTTTGAGCCCGGCTCTTCTAAAAGATGTTTGCAATTTGCAAGATGAGGGGTATACCCATAAGCAAGCGATGCAAATATTCTCTTATTTGCTCGAAAATGGAGGTAACGCCGAAGAGGCAAGGAACGCGCTAAAAATTGAAAAGCAGTCGAACGACGAAGGAGCCGTTTTGGCTTTCGTCACTAAGATTCTTGACGCTAACCCTCAATCAATCGCGGACTTCAAAGCAGGGAAAGACAGGGCGATTGGCTTCTTGGTCGGGCAAGTCATGAAAGAGAGCAAAGGCAAAGTCAACCCAGCCTCTGTTAGCAAGGTTTTGCAGGAAGAAATTAAGAAGCGTTGAATTTTATGGAAAAGGAAATCGCGGAACTTAAAAAGTACCTTGAGACCGTCGCCTCTTTTTCCTTGCCCCAATACAAAGAATTGCCGGGCGTAGAGCTCTATATGGAACAAGTTCTGAAGTACATTAATGGAACTCTTGATGCTTTGACTTTGGACCAAGAGAACATGCTCACCTCGTTCATGGTCAATAACTACGTCAAGGCCAAAATGATCGATCTTCCCCAAAAAAAGAAGTACTCGAAAGACCAAATAGGATATTTGATGGCCATCTGCTTAATGAAGTCGACCATCTCAATGGCGGACATGTCGCTTCTTCTCGAGCTGGATTCCTGCGTTTCGGTGGACAAAGGCCGTCTCTATGCCTTTTGGGCCAGCATGGAAAGCTCGATTCTTAACGAGACGGCGAAGAAAACCATTTCGCGTATCGAAAACTTTACAAAGAAAGAAACGGCTGAAAAAAGCAAGAAGGGCAAAAATTATGAAGAAGATGTTCGCGCGTCGCTAGGCCTAATTGCCCTCCGCCTTGCCATTCAATCCCAAGCGAATAAACTAATATCCGATTCGATTATCGCGGCACTTCGAGAGGATATGCACGGCGACGTGAAAAAGAAGAAAGCAGTCAAAACCGAGCAAAAAGAAGCGAATCACCGAGCTGAACGCCACGCCAAAAGAGAGGCGAAACGCTTAGCGGCGGAAAAAGAAGCGAAAGCGAAGAAAGGATCACCAGCTAAAAAAGGAGCTAAAAAATGAAAAGAATTCTTGTCACTGGCGGAACCGGCTTCATTGGTTCCGAAACCGTTATCTGCCTTATCCAAAACGGATATGAGCCCATCTTGGTGGACAATCTCTGCAATTCTAAGAAAGAAGTCCTCTCCCGCATTCAAACCATCACTGGCGTGATGCCGAAATTCTACGAAGTCGATTGCTGCGATTATCCTTCGTTCAAGAAAGTTTTCGAGCAAGAGCACATCGACGGGGTCATCCATTTCGCAGGGCTTAAGGCCGTCGGCGAAAGCGTGTCGAAGCCGATTGAGTATTACTCCAATAACTTCATCTCTACGCTTACTCTCCTCGCGCTTATGAAAGAATTCGGGGTCAAGAATCTTGTCTTCTCTTCTTCCGCGACTGTTTATGGCGTTCCTAAACGCGTTCCTTTGAAAGAGAGCGATCCGACTTCGGACGCCACTAATCCTTACGGCGAGACAAAGCTCGTTATTGAGCGCATTCTTACCGACGCTCAAAAGGCGAATCCGGATTGGAACATCGCCCTTCTCCGCTATTTCAATCCTATTGGCGCCCATCCTTCTGGACTTCTTGGTGAAGACCCGAACGGCATCCCTAACAATCTCATGCCCTATATTTGCCAAGTGGCCGTCGGCAAAAGAGAGAAACTCCACGTTTTCGGTGATGATTACCCCACTCCTGATGGCACGGGCATCCGTGACTTCATTCACGTTGTCGATTTGGCGGAAGGCCATGTCGCGACCTTGTCTAAGCTTGCCCAAAATCCTGGCTTGGTAATCTATAATCTCGGAACCGGCAAAGGCACTTCTGTCCTTGAGCTTGTTAGCGCGTTCGAAAAAGCAAACGGAATCAAAATCCCTTATGTTATCGACCCTCGCAGACCCGGTGACGTTTCGGAGAACTACGCAGACGCTTCCAAAGCCGAAAAGGAGCTCGGGTGGAAGGCGAAGAAAGACATCTTCGATGCCTGCAAAGACGCCTACAACTTCCAAAAGAAAAACCCCAACGGAATCTAATTCCTTTCAAATTCACATGCACGCCCCCACTCTTTTTTGGCGTGCGCGCAACCTGCGTGACAAACATGCGTAACCTAGTAAAATAGGGCGCAATTGGAGTGCTTATGAAAACAAAGAAAACTTCCATCATTGTCACGATTGCCTTTGCTGT
Organism: Lachnospiraceae bacterium; assembly: GCA_963658395.1. Lineage (GTDB taxonomy): Bacteria > Bacillota_I > Bacilli_A > RFN20 > CAG-826 > Alloenteromonas. The sequence goes on from CAVKPZ010000010.1 coordinate 21,600, forward strand.
TATTTGCTTACTGGTATTAGGCTTTTCCTTTTTGCCGATTGTCCTAAGCGGAGACGCGGCGGAATACTTCTCTCAAAAGGAATTCAACAACATACTCGGCTCGCTTTATTTCCAAGGAGGAACCATTGGGATGCTTCTGGGTATTGCGGTGTATGTTGGTCTAATTTTTGTGATTGCGATGTTCATCCTCGCTCTTTGCAAGAAACGCGGCTGGTTTGCCTCGCTCGATCTGCTCGCCCTAATCCTTGGCTTCTGCACGACCATGAATCTCGTTTATTGGGCGATGCTAAACCGGAACGCGGTCGGCTCACTTGTTTTCGGGATTGCTCTCATTGTTTTGTGCTTGGCTGCGGCCATTCTTCCTCTTCTTTGCGCGGCTTCGAATTCGGAGTCTCATTCCACTGCTACTTTTACCCCCCTTCCATCTACTATCCCGACCGTGGAAAAGAAGTCCTCGTCAAACGAAGAAACTTTTGAGAACAAGAAAGGCAGCGGCGAGGTTGTTGGTTCTACAGAAACGAAAAAGGATGCAGCCCCCAGGGCGCAAGAGGAAACCCCTGCTGAAGCCTCTAGGGCGAACGAGGATCCTGTGGAAGAAAATCCTGTAAAAACGGAGCCTGAATCCTCTTCTGATGAGGAAGCTTCGGAAACGCCTTCCGACGCTTCGAAAGATGATAAAATAGAAAAAACGGAGGAAAAACCGATGAAAGCAGAAAAGAAACCCACGAATGCCGCAACCAAAAAGGCCGCTCCGAAAGCTTCGGCCGCCACCAAAACCTCATCCAAAGCCCCAGCCGCTCCGAAAGCCGCTAAGCCTGCGCAGAAAGCCCAAGGAAAATATGAAGTTTATCCTGAAGCTGGTTTCTTCAAATATCGTTTGAAGGCCAACAACGGAGAGATTCTCATCGTTTCCAACGGCTATAAGACTAGAGACGGCGCGCACAAGGGTATTGATACCTTGGTTAAAGCCGTCGCTGGCGGCGTTGCTAAGATCATCATCGACAAAAACAAATTCGCGCAGTTCCGCCTCTTCACCGCCTCCGATTCCCGCTTGATTGTTGCCGGTGAGTACTATCCGAACACCAAAGGCGCGCAGAGCGCTCTTGAATCCGTTGAGAAATTCTACAAAACCGACAAGATTGTTGATCTCGATGAAATCCCGGAAGAGGAAGTTCGTGAATGGCGTATCACTCTTGGCAAAGCCGACAACAGCGGTAAGGGCAAGTTCGAAATCTATATTGATGAGACCAAGAAATATCGCGGCAGGCTTCTTGCCAATAACGGTCAGCTTTTGTTCGCGACCTCTGCTTATGCCGCGAAAAATGGCGTTACCGGAGCTCTTGAGAAGGTCCAAAAGAAGTTTAATTCCGCCGATGTTACCGTGACCTGCGACAAACAGGGCCGTTACCAATTCATCGTTTACGCGGATAATGGCTCCGTCCTCGTGATGGGCGAGTCCTATAAGAGCAAGGACCGCGCAATCTCCGCCGCGCAAAGTTCCAAAAATTTCTCGTCCAATCCGCAAATCGTGGACGCCACAAAAGACGAAGACTGATCGATATAGCCATTTGTAAGCCTTGGGGGAACCTGAGGCTTTTTTATGCATTTGGCTTGCCTGAGGCGATATAGCGTACTAAGATTTAAATACCCCTAGGGGGTATAAGATTATGGAAGAAAACACTTGTCCTTGCTGCGCTAAGAAAAAGCACACTCCTCGTAGCGAAGAGGAAAAGAAAAAACTCGTGAATCGTGTTTCGCGAATCGAAGGCCAATTGAAAGGGATTGCCAAGATGATTGAGGAAGATCGCTATTGCGGCGATATCTTGATCCAACTATCCGCGGCCGAGAAAGCCCTTGAATCCTTTGGCTATACGATTCTGAGCGCCCATCTTGAAAGCTGCGTGAAAGAAGACATCCTTGCTGGCAAAAACGAGGTTATTGAGGAGACGATGGAACTCATCAAACGTCTTAAATAAATATGGATAAGAAGGTCAAATTCGATGTGAGCGGCATGACCTGCGCCGCTTGCTCTGCTCATGTTCAAAAAGCCGTTTCCTCTTTGCCTGGCGTTAAAGAGGCTGATGTTAGTTTGCTTACAAACTCCATGTTCGTTTCTTTTGAGGATTCCGTGGACGAGAAGGACATCTGCGAGGCAGTGGAAAAAGCTGGCTATGGTGCGAAAGTCTCCGGGACGGCCCAAGCCAAGAAAGAAGCGTTTAAGGACGAAGAAACTTCGAAATTAGTTCGAAGACTGATCGCCTCCCTTGTCCTTTTGATTCCCCTCTTCTATTTCTCCATGGGCTATATGAATCCTGGTTGGGGATGGCCTTTAGGGGCAATAGGAGAAAATCCATTCTATTATGGTCTTCTCGCGATGTGCCTTTCCCTGGTCATATTGCTTGTGAATCATTCTTTTTTTGTCTCGGGCTTCCGTTCACTAATTCATGGCGGGCCTAACATGGACACGCTTGTTTCCTTAGGAAGTGGGATCGCGTTCATATATGGAATCGTTGTTTTCTTCCTGATGGCTTCCGCGCTAGGACCTGGAATGGGCGAAGAAGGCTGGGAGAAGGTGATGACTCTTTCCATGGGCTTGACGTTTGAAACCGCGGGCATGGTTCCCACTTTGATTACGATTGGGAAAACCTTGGAGTCCTTTTCCAAAGGGAAAACGACAAACGCGATCAAATCTTTGCTCGACTTGTCGCCAAAAGAAGCCCACATCTTGCGTGAGGGGGAAGAAGTGATTGTCCTTACGGAAGAAGTTGCGGTAGGTGACGTGTTTTTGGTCCGTCCAGGCGAAGCGATTCCAGTCGACGGGATTGTGCTAGAGGGAGAAAGCGCGGTAGATGAATCGGCGTTAAGCGGAGAAAGCATCCCTGTTGATAAGAAAACTAACGACCGCGTATCGGGCGGCACGATAAACAAAAACGGCGCCTTGCGGTGCAAAGCCACTCAAGTGGGCAGTCAAACCACCATCCAACAAATTGTGAAGATGGTCGAAGACGCCGCAATGAGCAAAGCGGAAATCTCCCGCATTGCCGATAAAGTGTCGGGCATCTTCGTTCCGACCGTTCTACTCGTCGCTTTCATCGTTTTGCTTGGGTGGCTCCTTTTTGGGGGCAATTACGTTAATGAGGCCTTCGGTGGAGAGACAAGCGTTTTGACCTATGCCCTTGAACGTTGTGTTTCCGTTCTCGTCGTAGCGTGTCCTTGCGCGCTTGGTTTGGCCACTCCTGTCGCGATTATGGTCGGATCAGGAAAAGGGGCAAAAAATGGGATCTTGTTCAAAACGGCATCCGCTTTGGAAGAGACTGGAAAAGTTGATTTTGTTCTTCTTGATAAGACGGGAACGCTCACCAAAGGAACCCCAACCGTAACTGACGTTATACCCTTTGGGGAATATAAAGAAGATGACCTGCTTGCTCTCGCTTATGCTTTGGAATCTTCCTCAGAGCATCCGCTAGCAAAAGCGGTCGTCGAGAAAGCCAAGAAGAAAGGAATGAATGTTAAAAGCGTTTCTAATTTCCGGGCCATTTCAGGGGCGGGGGTCTTTGGGCTTTTGGACGGCGTGCCCTGCTATGGCGGCAAAGTCGCTTTGTTTGAGAATAAAATCGAGTTTGATTCCAGGACTTTAGAAGCAGTCGGCAATTTATCAAACGAAGGTAAAACGCCGCTCCTTTTTGCGAAAGGAAACGATTTTTGCGGGATTATTGCGGTTTCTGATTCCTTAAAGGAAGATTCAAAAGAGGCCGTGAAAGAGTTTAAAAACCTTGGTTTAATCCCTGTGATGCTTACGGGAGATAATTTAAAGACGGCTTCCTATGTCGCGAAAGAAGCAGGCATTGAATTCGTGAAAGCGGATTTGTTGCCCGGTGACAAGCTAACTTTCGTGGAATCTTTAAAGAAGATTGGACGCGTCGCGATGATAGGAGATGGTGTTAACGACGCCCCTTCTTTGACCGCGGCCGATATCGGAATTGCGATTGGAGCAGGCAGCGATGTCGCAATTGACTCGGCGGATGTGGTTTTAATGAAAGGGACTTTACGTGATGCCGCGGCCGCCATCCGCCTCTCTAGATACGCTCTTTTAAATGTTAAAGAGAATCTATTCTGGGCGTTCTTCTATAACCTCATCATGATTCCGATTGCTTCCGGCGCGTTTTCAGGCCTTGGATTAGCCAAACTTAAACCTTGGTATGGGGCCGCTGCGATGGCGCTTTCTTCGGTGAGCGTGGTTTGTAACGCCCTAAGGATTAACCTTTTCAATATTTATAAGGGACATAAGAAACCTAGAAAAGGTAAAATTCGTATCGAGGACGTTGAACGATTGTTGTCGTTAAAGAAAGAAGGAACGAACATGACAAAAGAAATTATTATCTCTGGAATGATGTGTGGACATTGCGCTTCCCACGTGAAAACCGCTCTGGAAAGCGTTTCTGGAGTCGAAAAGGTTGATGTGCTTTTGGCGGATAAAAAGGCCATCGTCGAATTCGAAGGGAACGTTGAAAACTCCGCGCTCAGCGAAGCCGTCGCCAAAGCTGGTTACAAGGTTGTTTCCATCAAGGATTAAGCCAACAAGGCAATAAGTTCGTCTTGAAGCCCGCCCACAACTTCTAATTTTCCGTCGTTGTTATACAAATCGGTTTCGCTGCGCATTCCAAAATCGGGCGCGTATATTCCAGGCTCGTCTGAGAAAGAAGTGCTCGGGAGCAGAATCCTTTCGTCGTGCGTTTCGTAATTGTCTAAATTGGCTCCTGGGCCATGGGGAGAAACGTCATCTGCAATGTTATGGCCGACGCGATGAACGAAGTAATCGCCATATCCGGCATCTGAAATGATTTTTCTCGCCATATCGTCTGCTTCATAAGCGTGGACGCTTCTTAAGGGCAGTTCTTTTGCTAAGAAGGAGATGACCCCGTCACGCGCGGCCTTGACGATAGCAAAACGATTTTTATAAATGCTTGGGATTTCCTTCCCGATATAAGCCATCCAGGTGATGTCGGCATATACCGCTTCTTCCTCATCGTATTTCGCCCACATATCAATCAAAACCAAGTCGCCTTCTTTTATGGGTGAATGATTTTCCTTCGTGGGGCCATAATGAGGATTGTTCGCGTTTTGCCCGATTGCCACAATCGCGGGATCGTCGTATATCATCCCTTCTTCGTGAAAACGGTCGCAGATAAATTGCTGGATTTCATATTCGTCACTTACCCCGTTTCTTAAGATGTCGTCTTTAATCTTTGCAAAAGCTTCATCTTTTATTTTTAAGGTGGTTTTGCAGGCTTTTTGTTGCAATTTGCGGCCTTTTTCAGATATGATCGCGGTCATGGATTGGAGAATATTCATGCTGGAAGAGACCTCCAGGCCAAGACTTTTCACGTAATTCACAGAACCGTAATCCGCTAAAGAGACTCTCATTAGAAGGCCGTTCTCGGAGATGTCCATTAACACTTTTTTGTAGCGGGATAATAACTCTTTTTCTAGGGCAAGCATCTCCTGCCAAGTTCTGTAAACGTCTAGGCAGAAATCCTTCCTAATTTCCTCAATATTTAAAAAGACATGATCGATCGAGTGACAAATGACGTGAGGCTTCCCTTCCGCAGGGATGATAACTACGATTTTTCGAGTAAGCATCTTATGGAGCAGAAGCTTTGCGACTGCCGGGTTTCTATTTTCGTAATCCACTAGAATCCACGCGTCGGCCATTTCCTTTCGAATTGAATTTTGAATGTCAGAAAGTTTCATAAACGTCCTTCTTTCGGTCGTGGATTATATCACGATGGGGTTGTTCCCCTGTTACAATATGACTATGTTCACCGCCGAAGGAAAAAAGGTTGATTCTCAATGCCCACGCAATGAATACCCACGGCCTCAAATGAAGAGGGATTCCTACTTTTCTTTAAATGGCTTGTGGGATTTTTGCCTAAGTAAGAGTCGAGAAACTCCTGCCGCTTATCCTGACCAAGTTCTTGTTCCTTTTGCAATTGAAACCCCCTTATCGGGCATTGAGAAAGCTCCTGAAAAAGATGATTACCTTCACTACAGGAAACTCTTCACCATTCCAAAGGATTTTGTTGGAAAGCGAGTTTTGCTTCATTTTGAAGCCGCAGATCAAATTGCAGAGGTTTTCCTCAACGGTGAGTCTTTGGGAAAACATGAAGGCGGTTATTTGCCCTTTGAGTTTGAAATCCAATCGGCCCAGGAAGAAAACGAACTAGTAGTCCGTGTGCAGGACGACATCAGCTCCCATATTTATCCCAAAGGAAAGCAATCTTCAGTCTCGCGGGGCATTTGGTATACTTCTACTTCTGGCATTTGGGGAAATGTTTGGCTTGAAGCGATTCCAAAAGAGGCGATACGTGTATTGAAAATCGAACCGGAATTTGATTCTAAGCAAGTTAATGTTCAAGTCGGGTTTGAACAAAAAATAGACTCTTCTTCCGTGAAGGCTTTCTTCCAGGGAAACTTAATCTTCGAAGGGAAACTAGATGAAAAAGGCCAAGTCACCATTGATTGTTCTTCCTCCTTCCACCCTTGGTCGCCCGAAGAGCCGAATTTGTATGACTTAGAAATCAATGTAAACGAAGACAGGGTTACTTCTTATTTCGGCCTTCGTAAATTTGGGACCGCGATTTTAGACGGGAAAAAGGTTTTCGCGTTGAACAATCAGCCTTATTTAATGAAGGGCGTTCTTGACCAAGGATATTTTCCGGATGGTGGGCTTACCGCTCCTAGTGACCAAGTGATGATTAACGATGTCTCCTTGATGAAATCCATGGGTTTCAATATGCTCCGGAAGCATATAAAAATTGAGCCAGCCCGTTGGTATTACCATTGCGATAAGCTTGGGATTCTTGTGGTTCAGGATTTTGTAAATAATGGGGGCTCTTACAGCCGTTTTTTGATTGACTTAGCCCCCTTCATCCCTTTTCATTTCCAAGATACGAGACCTAAGGATTATGCCCGGTTTAGACAAAAGGATCCTGCTTCTAGAAAGTTTTTCGAATCGCAGATACCTGGCGTGACTTCTTTTCTTTTTAATTCCGTTTCTATATGCACCTATGTTTTGTTCAACGAAGGATGGGGGCAATTCGATTCCGCCCGTTTGACAGAGAGCTTACGTAAATTGGACGCCACCCGTCTTATCGATTCGGACTGCGGATGGTATGACCAAGGCGTTGGCGATTACAGTGGGAATCACATCTACTTTAAACCCATTCATATGAAGCATGATGGCAAACGCGTTTTGTCTCTATCTGAGTTCGGCGGCTATTCTTTGAGGGTCCGCAACCATTGTTTTTCAGCCAAACAGTTTGGATATAAATCCTTTAAGACCAAGGAGAAACTCGAACAAGGGCTAACGAAGCTTTTCCTAAAAGAACTCAAGAAGGTCGTTAAACAGCAAAAGGTATCCTCTTATGTTCTGACTCAGCTTAGCGACGTGGAACAAGAGACGAACGGCCTTGTTACCTATGATCGCGAGGTTGTAAAGGTCGACGTGAACCTTATGCACGAATTGAACGATAAGGTGAGCTGGTAATATGAAATACGAAGCGGCTTTTTTTGATGTTGATTGGACTTTGTTTGACCATGCCTCAGGTAGATTCATTCCCTCCGGAATAGAGGCAATCAAACGTTTGGAAAGTCAGGGGACGAAAGTCTTTTTGTGCACGGCGAGGAACTATGAGAGCATCCGCACCTTCGGGCTCTACAATTTAGGGATTCATTGGAATGGTTATGTAAGCCACGCTGGAGGGGTTGCGAAAGTAGGAAACCACTTTGTTCTTAAACAGCTTGTAGACCACGAAGTCATTCAAAAACTCTGCAAAACCGTCACCAATTTAGGCAGAAACCTAGAAATTGTGACCGTAAAATCGCGCTTTATGATTCATGAGGCAGACGAATACACGAAGGCCTATTACGAGGTGTTCAAAGATCCTCTTCCCAAAATTCGGCCTTATAGGGGGCAGGATTGCGTTGGAGTGCTTTTCTTCGGACCAAAAGAATATGATTTCAAAATTAAGCAGGAGAATCCCGGGCTTACTTATTTCCGCTTCGCTACCTTCGGGATGGATATTCAAATCGTCCCCCATATCAAAGGCAATGGCATTAAAGCGATTCTTGATTCAATTGGAACAGCAAAGGAGAAGACGATTGCCTTCGGAGATGATCTCCAAGATATCTCGATGAGCGAGGCGTGCGGCACTTTCGTTTGCATGGGCAACGGCAAGGAAGAGGTTAAGAAACGTGCCCATTTTGTGACGAAGCGGATCGAGGAGGATGGCCTTGCCTTTGCATTAGAAAGCCTAGGCGCTTTCGAAAAATAATTATCTTCGGCCTCATTGTTTTTCTTGTAATCGTTCACGCTTGTGAACCATAATTTCCGGGCTATGGAATGGATCGGAACCGCTATTTTGCTTGGCGTCGCGCTTGCCATGGACTGCCTGGCGCTTTCGATCACAGATGGCTTGGTGTATAAAGGTCTCAAAGTTTGGCAAGCCATTTTTATTGCCTTTGTATATGCTGCTTTGCAGGGCTTGTTCCCTCTTGCTGGTTATTTTTTAGGCGCAACTTTCATCGACAAGATTAGCCCTTGGCATCTTTTGGTCGCTTTCGGTCTTTTAGCCATCATCGGTGGAAAGATGATGTTTGACGGCATCAAAGGCATCGTGAAACCCGAGGAGAAGAAGGAGGGCAAATTCTCGATTCCTTCCGTTTTGCTCCAAGGCGTCGCGGATTCAATCGATGCCTTCGCCGTTGGCATCACTTTAACCTCAACAATCAACGCCGAAAACCCAGCTTCTGTCCCTTTTTCCGTCACCATGTGGGTTATTGGGATTATCGCAATCTGTACTTTCGTTATTTCCCTTCTTGGTGTTTTCCTTGGCAAAGGCATCAACAAGTTGCTACGCGGGCATTACGAAATTGCGAACCTCTTTGGTGGTCTTGTCTTGCTTGGAATTGGCATCAAGTCTCTGGTCGGATTTTTCATCGAGATTCTCTAGGCTCGTGGCAAGGATTTACCCATTAGGGTAAAATCCCCCTATGGCAAAAAGGACCGGACTCGTTTTACAAGGCGGCGGCATGCGCGGAGCTTTCACCGCGGGAGTCCTTGATGTTTTTATGGAACATCATCTCCTTTTTTCTTACGTTATCGGCACATCAGCAGGCGGTCTCAATGGGGTAAATTTCATCTCCGGGGATATTGGAAGAGGGAAGTATGTAACCTGTGAAATGGTACACGACAAAAAATTCCTCTCTGTGAAGAATTTGCTCCTTAAAGGGAGTCTCTTTGATTTCAAATATCTTCTTTTCACCTTGCCGGAGAAAAACATCCTTCCTTTTAACAGCAAGGCTTACGAAGAAAGCCCAGCCGAATTCCTCGTCGCTTGCACGGGGATGGAAGACGGCAAGGCCCATTACTTTAAAAAAGGCGAATGCCATGACTTTTGGAACGCGATTGCCGCTTCGGCTTCCTTGCCTTTGCTAGCAAAGCCCTTAGAAGTAGATGGCCATCTTTATTTAGATGGCGGCCCCACCGCTTCCATTCCTTTTCGGAAAGCTCTAGAAGACGGTTGCGACAAAATCGTTGTCGTAGGAACAAGAGAACCTGGCTACCGGAAAAAAGACCTGAAAGAGTCTTACAAAAGGCTCTGCAAAAGGTTCTATCGTGCTTACCCAAGATTCATTGAATCTTATGAACGTTCCGTTGAAGAATACAACGACGAAGCTAATGAAATGGAAAATCTTCAAAAAGAAGGTAAACTTTTCCTCGTTCAGCCCGAGCTTCCGGTGACTGTCTCCCAAACGGAGAAAGACGAGAAGGCTCTTCTTGCCCTTTATCTAGAAGGCCGGCGCATCGCTGAAAAGAGCCTGCCCCCACTAAGAGAGTATCTTGAAAATAATCTATGAACAAAAACGATAAGAAGCAGCATCGCTCTAACGCGAAGGGGGTTCTTAATCCCAACGCCATCAAGGATTATCAGGTTTATCAAGATACCACTCTTCTGGAGTTTCTTTATTTCAAGATGCCAGATACCCCCAAGAAGAACGTCAAAGCTCTTCTTTCCCATCATCAAGTCGCCGTAGGAGGGGTCCCGGTCTCACAGTTTAACTATCCTTTGACGAAGGAAGACGTCGTCACCGTTTCGAAGTACCGCATCGCTAGAAAAGCCCGCAAGGATCTTCCGATTCTTTATGAAGATAACGACATCCTTGCTCTTGATAAGCCCAGTGG
>CAVKPZ010000011.1:0-18050 GCA_963658395.1 Lachnospiraceae bacterium
CAAGGATGCTGCGGGTATCCATGAACGGGCGGAAGGACTCATGGCGCCAGATAAATTCCAGATGGCCAAGCACCTGAATCGCCGGGATCACCTGAATCCCGAAGGATTTCGCGTATGCCTCGATCTCGAGAAGCTCTTCCTTGGAATAGCTCCCCCGATGATAATTGAAATAAGGATAATCCTTGATTTTATAGGCGTCGGTCAAACCAAGATAGAACTCTTGGTAGCCGAAGCCCCCCAAGCAGGAGATGAACTTCTTAAGGGACTCCAGCTTTGGGGCGCAGCCTGAGGAGCATTCGAGATAGCAAGAGAGTTTTTTGACTTTGTTCATATTCCTAATGCCCTTCCATGACGTAGTTAAGCAGCTCGGAGAAATTCACTCTGGCTAGCCCGATGTGCTTATCGGCGCAGCCATAGTAGATATAGAGGACGCCGTCTTTGACGACCGTCCCGGTGGGGAAGATGCAGCCGTCGTAGATGCCCTCAAGCTCAAAAGGCTGGTCGGGCTCCATAATCCAAGAAGAGGTCTTCCTGACGATTTTGGTGGGGTCGTTGAGGTCTAAGATGCAGGCCCCGACGCGATAAACACCCTTTTCGTCGACCCCATGGAAAAGGAAGAACCAGCCATACTTTGTCTTGATGGGCGGGGTGCCTGCGCCAATGCGCTGAACCTGCCATTCGTTCTCTCCCGTGAAGAGCAGTCTCGGCTTATCGAAGCTAAGCAGGTCGTCCCCGCTGCTAATCCAGATGCTTGGCATACGGACGCCTTCTACGTTTTTGTATTTCGGGCGGGAAATCATGTAATAGCGCCCGTTTATTTTCTCGGGGAAAAGCAATACGTCGCGGTCGTCGATGTCGCTTTCGCTCAAGCGCCCGAGCCTTTGCCAGGTCAAAAAGTCCTTGGTAGCGGCTAAATAAGTGATGGTGACGTTGCTTTTAGCAAACTCTGGCATATCGTCGGTGTGCACATCGCTATCGGTGACATAGATTGGGGGGAAAGGCCATTCGGGAAGCCAATAGGGCCCCGGGGCGTAGCACCTCGCGGCGTAGGTCATGAAATAGGTTGCCCCGATTCTCACGATTCTAGGATCTTCCACGCATCCGCCTTCAGGCGTCCCTTTGACGGGGGAGAAAATCGGGTTTTTTTCATACCTTTGGAAGTGGATGCCGTCTTTGCTTTTCGCCAAGCCCATGCGGATGACGTGCGCATCATCCATCCCCGCGGCGCGGTAAACCATGACGAACTCCTCGTTCTTCTCGTCGTAAATCACCGCCGGGTTCAGGACGCACTTCTCCTCGAATGCGCTGCCTTTAACGGGCGAGAGTATCGGATTTCCTTCGTACTTTTCAATTTTCATAACTCATTCTCCTTTTGACGGCTCTGTTTAACCGCGCCTTCCTATCTCCTTCCCCTGCATCGGGGTCCCATCATCCTTTTTGCTGTATAGGCCCTTCCTATAGATCTCGGGGTAATGGTCTTCGTTGATGTATCGGTCGAAGAGGCTGAGCGAGAATAGGTGGAACGCCAAGACGAAAAAAGGAAGGAGCAAGATGATCGCGCCTAGATAGGCTAGGATCATAATCAAAGGGTAAACGATCAAGGTCATCAGGCTCATTCCGTAGATGAAGAGGGCAAAAAGGATGGTCCAGTAGTAACGGACGACGGCGAATTTGAGGCTATTGGCGATGCTTTGAAGCAAAGGCAAGGAGTAAAGAGTCGCCTGAGAGAGGGAGAAGATGAAAAGCGGGACGAGAACCGCATAGTAGAAGCCTGTGGTGATCCCGGAAAGAACGCTCATCCCCTGGATTTCTCTCCCGATCGGGTTCAAGACCGCAGACACATAGGAGACAAGAAAATAGAAAAGCCCGGCTAAAAAGGTGCAAAGCAGGAATGCCTTCCAATATTTCCTTATCCCGGCGAAGAAGTCGCTCATGAAGAGGACCCCTTCCCCAAAGCTAAGGCACTTGATGATGCGGCTAGCCCCAGCGAGGCCAAGCGAGAAAGTCATGAAGCAAAGGATGTTGATCCCATTGAACAACAAATGGATGGAATTCATCTGCCCCTGAACCGCGGAAGCGATTTCCTCAGCCGTTTTGCCTTGGGCTTCTAGTTGCTGCCTCATCGCTTCGGCGCTGCCGTTCATGAAGCCGGCCTCGCAGACATTCGAGAGGATGAACGGGATAAAGAAGATGCCCATCCAAACACCCGCTAGTAGCAACGTTCTCCATTCGTTCTTCACGATGTCGAAAAACTGCTTCCTCCTAGTATTGGGAAGCTGCTCAACGAGGAAATCAGGTGTCGCGAAGGCTTTCTTTTTATTTCTCATAGCCATAGACCCCTTTCAGGAAGCGAAGCACGGAATTGGTCTTGCCTTCATCGGTTAGCCCAAGAAGGTGCTTTGAGCTCTTGTTCACGAAAAGGTAGTACTCTCCCTCTTCTTCGTAAGAAACGCAGTCACTCAGGCATCCCTTCCCGTTTTGATAGGCCAATAGGCCGTAATGGACCCCTTCGTAGGCGTAATTGCTCTCCCCGTAAAAGGAAGAGGATTCATCGAAAGCGAGGAAGCTGCTCTTCAAATCGCCCGTCAGGATGGCGTCCTTTTCCAAGATCAGCACATCCGCGTCCTGCAGTCCGAAGGTGGAATACACCGTGTAATAGGAAGTGAGTTCCGGATTCATGTTGTTAATGACGACTTGCTTGATCGTCTCTTGGCCTACGAAACCGCTGATTTTGTCCCTAAGAGGATCGGCATCGAGCTTTGTGACGCTGACAAAAACATTGAACTTCTGGTATTTCTTCAGCGCCGATTTGCTTTTGATCGCGAAAAGATATCCGCCCGTCAATAAGGCGATGAGGCCGATATAAACCACCGCGCTCCTTTGGAAATGCGCTTTGTAAGGGAATCTATAGTTCATCTTCGACCCCCTTGATGAAATGATCGGCCAAAACGAAGACGTAGGAGGACCCTTCCTGGATGGGGCCAGGGAAGAAAGCGGAAAGCAAATAATAGACGCGTGTGCCCTCGCCTTGCTTCAAGGTGATTTCGTTCACCCTTATGTTGTCGTCCAAAGTCAAGGCCTTGCTCCCAATCGACACGACTTCCCCCTCGACTCGCCTCTCTTTCTCCGCGGCGACGCTATCGAAATGGAGAAGGTAGCGGCGCGAATCCTTAAAGAGGCAAAAAAGGAAGATTGCGAAGGAAGTCAAAGCCGCGACCAGGATTCCGCCGATGATCTCAAAATAAAGGTAATTCTTGTAATTGGTCAGGCAAAGCGAGGTCACAACCACGCCAAGCAGCAAAGCCAAATCGAAAACGAAGAGAAAAAGACAGAGGGCATATCTCTTTTGGATTTTCTTCCGTTCACTTGGGCTGTACATGCTCTTCTCCGAATTCGCTCGCTACCAATTGCTTCCCCGTCTCGCTTTCAACTTCCAAAAGGCGCTTCGCCTCAAGCCTCTCCTTGACCTTGCCATCCCCTAGGATATAGGCGACATCCCCGATGGCCATGGCTTCTTTGACGCTGTGGGTCACAAAAAGCGAGGTTGTTTTCAATTGAAGGAGCAAGGCTTTGAGCTCGTTGCGAAGCTGCACCCTCAAAGGCTCGTCGAGGTTGGAGAAAGGCTCATCGAAAAGCAGCACGTCGGGCTTTTTGACGATGGCTTTTGCAATCGCCACCCTTTGGGCCTGCCCTAGCGAGATCTGCTTGGGCTTTCGGGTGAGGAGGTGCTCGATGCGCAGCAGTCTGCTGACCGCGTAGACCCTTTCCTTGATCTCCTCCCCGCTAGAAAGGGTGTGGAGCAAAGGGAAGGCGATGTTCTTGAAGACGGTGTAATGCGGATAGAGGGTTATGTTTTGATTCACCAGGGATAGATTTCTGTCTCGGATCGGAAGGCCGGTGATATCGAGATCATCGAAGTAAATCCTGCCTTTCTCCGGGGATATCCCCCCGGCGATGAGGCGAAGAAGGGTCGTCTTTCCGCATCCGCTTTCGCCTAAAATCACGTTGACGGCCTCGCTTTGAAAAACCAAATCGAGGTCACTGAAAACGCCAATGGCCTTTTTGCCAAAGGAATAGCTTGCGCTTATCGACTCCAGAGTGATTTTTGGCATGGCAATCCTATTTGATCAAGACGATGTCGCTGACGTAGAGATCACCGATGGTGTCCATCACGCCTCCCGACACCCCTTCCGCAACGGCGCAGTACTCGAACTCGACTTTGCCCGAAAGCCCGGCGCAGCTATATTCGAAGTATTGCCAGCCCTCATCGCTAGAGATCGTCGAGCTCGGCTTTATGTATTGGGCGGTCGCGTTCCACTGAATGCAGAAGCCATATTCGAGCTCGGAGGCGTTGTAAAGCCAAAGGCCGAACTTAGAATAACTCGCCACGTCGGCGGAAGTGGACAGATTCACATACACCCACTTGCCGTTTCCGTTCGAGCTTATTTTCATCGATCCCTTTGCCTCGGGGCGCTTGTGCTCAGTTGAATAAGAAAGAGTCACCCCGGCGCTTAAGGAACTTACCGCGGCTTGGGAAAGCCCGGCGGGATTGGCGAAGTTAAAGGCGGTCGCTCCCCCGCTAAGGGAGGTCAGATATTTGCAGTAGGAGCTCGCGAGCTTCTCCAAATCCTCGCTCCCTTTCACCGCGCTGCGATAGGCGGAGGAGATCGCGTAATAAGAGGCGCAGGCTTCCTCTAGCTGCGCATTCTCGCTTTCCTTGGTGAAATCCATGGAAAGGTTGAGACTCGAGACCGAAGCGCTCACCGCGTTCACCTTGTCGAGGATGGCTTCATCTTCTTCGGTGTAGCGCGCCCCGAAATAGACCTTCCAATCATCGAGATAATAGGTGCCTGGGGTCTCGTTAAGGAGAATGCCGAAGCCCAGCAAATCCTCATAGCTCGTCTCCATGATGAGGCGCGACAAATCGTATTCGCAGTAATTCCATTGATTGGGCTCCAAAGAGAAATCAAGGGAGGTGACGGCAACGTCCCCTTCCCCGATCAAAGCGAGGGTCACCTTCGTCTTGGAGGAGTTCGCGTTATAAAGCCATAGGGAGAATTTGTCGATGTCCCAGAGTTCGCGGTCTTTGATCTCGCTTTGGGAGAACCTTTGCACGAAATAGGAATACTCGCCTCCCGCGACGCTACTCATGGTCATCTTAAGGCTCCCTGATCCCTCTTTTACGTAGGTGGGGTCCTCGTTGATGTCGAAGCGGCACTGGATGCTGTAGCTGCTGAAAGGATAGACGAGCTTGGAACGGTAGAGATCGTTCACGCTGTTGTAGCCGTTGATGGTCACTTCCGCTTCTTCCACCTTCTTTCCCGCATTCGAGCAGGAAAGAAGGGCGAAGGTCAGGAGAGCCGCAGGAATCAGTTTGTTGAATTTCATAGTTGCCCCTCCTTATTTGTAATAGGTGAAATCCTTCAGGGTGAAGTTGCGCGCATAGCCATAGAGGGAGGCGCTCGTGGAATCGAAATTCTCAAGCTCGAACCGGAGGCCTGAGACTTTGCCTAACTTCTCCTCGGATTCCAAGGCAAAATTGTAGTGGTAACTTCTTTCTTGCTGGGGATAGAGATAGATGGTGCGAAGATAGGTCGAAGCGAACCCGTCCAGAGTCAAATTGATGGACAAGGGGTAATCGGTTTCGTTCTTGATTGTGAAATCGACTCCCGAGACCCCACTAAGATCACTATTAGCGATATCGGTGTAGACCTTGAAGCGCTTGTTCGCATTGGCGCTCCCTTTGTCCACAGAAACCATTGAGCAAGATAAGATTCCTCCGCTAGCGGAAACACTCGAGCCTTCGCTATAGGAAAGGCCAGAGGAGTCTTCGAAGGCGCTGACCTGACCTTTCCTAGAGACGTGATAAGTCAGGGTTGAAGTCATGCTGGCGATTTTCAGGTCTATTTCTTCATTCAGGTCGGATTGGTAAAGGGCCTTGTATCCCCTGCCCGACTTCTCGATGCCGGTTAGGGCCTCCCCATTCACCGTCACGGTATCATAAAGGGAATAGATCTCCGTCTTCACCTTGCCCCCTTCGACATAAGAATTCACGAGGAGGTTGTCGTCGCTAGTGAGAGCGAGGATGCGATTGGCGACTTCTTCGCGCGCGGACAGCACCGCTTTGTCGTCGTTAAGGTAAAGCGAGTTCGAGATGACGGAGTCATAGACCTCGTTGAGGAGAGACTCGCCATCGAAGTTCACCCCGTAGTTCTTCTCCGCGCTTGCAAGCTGCCTTTCGTAAACGCTCAGGAGGTCGTAATCGTCCATGCCGTCTCGGAAAGCGAGCAGGCGGTTGGATGGGAAGGGGCTCTTGCTGCCGTATTTGCGCCCAGGATAAATCAGGAAGCCATCCCCAGGGCAATCGGCGTTCCTCGTCGGGGAGGTGTAAGCGTCGATGAAGCCGCCGTTAGCGGCGTTGTTTTGCTCATCGTAGATGTTGACCGCGTAATAAAGGTAGCCGGTGACGTTTCTGCGTTTCATCGTCCAGCCCGTCGTCCTGTTGCCGAGGTTGTAATCGTCGAGATGGAAGGTCGGATAAGGGGATTTTGGGCCGACGCAAGAGTAAGTCCAAAGCTCGCCGGCGCTATTTTCGTCGCGGTTGTAGTCATAGCGGGAATAGTATTCGCTGCTTTCTAACTGCGAGATATAGGGACAGGAGGTCTGGTTGAGGGTCTCGACGATCGTGGAATTGAAGGTCGTCAAAGGGTTGACGCGCACGATGTTGAGGATGGAATCGACGACCTCTTCCCTTTTGGCCACGTTGAATTTGGTGAGCTCGCCATCCGCGGTGATGCGGTCCACGATTTTCTGGAGTATCTGGTCCAAAGTGCCGCCTTTGGCGAAGAACTTGAGGCCCCTTTCGTAGGAGCCCCCTTCTTCCGTGTACATATCCATCTCATCGAAGGCGGTGAGGTAGAAATAGGCATATTGCACGTAGTTTGTGTCGTTATCCGAATGCAAGACAAGATTACGGATGAAGTCGTACATCATGCAGACGACCTGCTGACTATCGGTCAAGGATTCTGGGCGGTTCTTGGGGATGTCGGTTAAAGCGAAGTCCTTGGTGATGTTCACAATCGGCAGAGGGATCGAGGAATAGTTCGCGTTGGCTTCGACCATGCGCACCTGATTGTCGACGTAATCCTTCATCGTCGAGGCGTTGTACTTGGAGGGGTTCTCCACCACAAGCGCGTTGACCTTATAGTCGGTGAGCATGTCGACGTAGTTCTGGACGGTCTCTTCGCTCGCCTCGTACTCTCCGCCGACGAGCGCCCCTTTGTAGACCAAGAAGGAGGATTTCATCTCCCGGGTCCCTTCGTATTGAAAGCCCCAGACATTGGCGCAAACGGGGATCTCTTTCTTGACTCCGTCGAAAGTGAAGGTCAGTTTGCCGGAGTAGCTTCCTCCGACGGTGTCCGCGTCGGCTTTGATATCGACCACGAAGCCTTGATAGACGTCCTTTTCGATGCTGTTCTCGTCGCTAGAGATTGCGTAAGAAACCGGCAAAAGGAAATCGGGTACCGCGGTCCCGGTAGGGAAATCGGCGACGTTATCGAAATCCTTGTCCAAGGTAAGGTACCTTTGGACGTAGACGGTGACGTTGTCTTTGGAGATCTTGCGATTGGACTTGCCGAGGAGGTCGCTGACCTCCACGTCGAAATTCTTGATGTCCTGGCTGAAGCGGAAGACGATTTGGCTCGCCTCCGATTCGTTCTGCATCATGCTGACGTTGATGGAGGCGGGGAGCTTCTCGTAATAGGCGGAATGATCCGCGTTCCGGGAGACTTTGGCCGTGGAGTAGGTGGCGAAGCACTCGAGGAGGCTGTCTTTTTCCCCACAGCCAGCAAGCAGCGCCACGCTGATGGCGGACAAGGCCAAAAAAGGAAGGGCTTTGCGTGTTCTCATATCTTATTTGGCCCGGTTCATGTCGTCTTGGATGGTGCTGAGGTTCTTTTTGATGTATTCGTAGTTGACGGTCATGATCTCATCGGGGGTTAAGGTGGCCATGCTCGAGGAGCCTTTGAGCATCGAGACGATGGAGCGCCCGCCGGTGCCGTTTTGGAAATGGAGGTCGACGTTGCCTAGGCAAAAGAACTTGGCTTTGCGCGACTCGTAGAAGAAACAATTCTCCTCAAGCGCCTTGATGACGCTCTTTTTAAAGGTGGAGACCTCGGTGCCGAGGGGCTCGTACTCCTTGCAGGGAGTCGCGGGCAAGATGAGCCCGTTCATCGTCTTGCGGTAGCTGTTCAATCCCTCGTCGCTATACATATAGCGGAGGAACTCGATGCCGTTGTCCTTGTTTTTGGCGTAAGAAAGGACGAAGCCTTGATGATCGACGCCACCGCCGAGATAGCTGTAGCTTCTAGCTTCGCGCACGATCTTCATGTCGCTTGCGCTTAAGGGGGCGTCGGCGCCGTCTTCATCATGGGAATCGACATAAGCGATCGCTTTGCTGAGCTTCGCGTCCGTGTCCGGGTCGCCTTTGATGGACATGCGCTTCACGATGCTGCTGACAATTGGCATCTTGATGTAGTCGACCTCGCTTTTGGCGTTGGTTCCGCTCTCATTCTCAAGCCAGGAGCCGTTGATCGTGAACACCGCGCTGCCGCCATAGAAATAACTTTGGGTCGTGGTGAAATCAACGGAGGTGGCCGGGTCCTGACGGTGGCCCTCATTTCCGGTGAGAAGCTGATCAATGACTTCTAGAGCCGCAGTCTGGCCGTCGAAGGTGTAGAAATTCTCGTTGGACTCGCTCTCATTGGGCCCTAGGCCTTTCATGAAGTAGTTATTCACGGAATCCTTGCCTTCGTATTGGGCGGTCCAGACGTTAACGATCGAGGTGTAATACTCCGCCCTGTCGCTGTAGATGAAGGGATATACCTGGCCGGAGACGGGGAGAGATCCGGGGTAGGTGTAGTTCATCGCGTAAATCTTGTCGCAGAGGGCCATGAGCTCATCGGTGGTGTTCGGGATGTCTGCGTCTGTGAAGTCCATCCCCTTCCAAAGGGTGAGGTTCCTGGCGATGCCCATGAAGCCGCTCGTCCAAGGGACGCCGTAATAGACCCCGTCGAAGCCATAATAGTCCTTCATGTCCTGGGACATCTTCTCGCCGATGGTCTTGCTTTCGCCGGGATAAGTGTAGTTATAGACGGATTCGGTGATGTCTTCGTAAAGAGGGGAATGCTCCTTGACGCTCTTCTTGAGGTAGATGTCGCTTTCAAAGGAGGAGCGTTTGGTGAAGACCACGTCGTAATTGCCCCCGTTGTCGATCGCGGTCGTCAAGGAATCGGCGCCAGCCTGGCCGTCGAATTCGCTGACCTTGACCTTGATTCCGGTCTTCTCCGTGAAGCTGCTAGCGAGGTCTTTGACCCATTGGACGCCATAGCCCATCTTGACCACGCCGATATTGAGGCTGGAGGCGCTTGATCCGCCGCAGCTAGACAAAGGCGCCAGCAAGACAAGGAAGGGTGTGAGTTTGATGATTTTGTGGATTTTCATGTTCTTACCTCTCTTTAGTGATTATCCTTTGAGCCCTCCGATGTACACCTTTTCCATGATGGTGTTTTGGAAGGCGATGAAAAGAAGGAGGATGGGAAGGAAGGACATCATGACGCCGGCGAAATAGATGGGCCAGGTCCCATTCCCGTTATAGATGGCGGTCTCGCGGTAAACGTAGATACCGTAAGACAGGTCGGAATAATCGCGCATGTAAAGGTTCGTATACTCGTAATTGTTCCAGTTGGAGATGAAAAGCATGATGAAGAGCGAAATGGCACTAGGGATGAGCATCGGAAGCATGACCCGGAGATAAATGCCAAGATGGCTCGCCCCATCGATGAGGCCCGCCTCTTTGTACTCGGGGGAGATTGCTTTCCAGAAAGCGTACATGTAGAAGAAGTTGGTCCCGAACAAGGTGATCTGGGAAAGGTAGATCAAGGGCGAGTTGATCAAAGGGAAGACGTCGTTGGAGAAAAGGCGATATTCCGCTGCCCCCGCCCCGTAAAGCGGGATGATCGAGAGAATGAGGCCGAGAGAATAGATGAACTTGGTAAGCTTGTTTTTGTAATGGACCAAAACATAGCAGACGGTGACGGTGCAGAACCAGTTCACCCCCGTCATCACCACCGTCCTCCAAATGGAGTTCCAAAGCATCTGGAGGTAGTTGATCGTGGAGCCGTTTAGCCCAGTCACGGTGAAGCTCGTGAACGCGTCGAAATAGTTCAGGAAGCGGAAGGAATGGGAATCGAGGGTAAAAAGGAGGCCCTTGGTGGAAAGATAGTCCCAGTATTTTGGGGCAAGCGCCCCATCGCCTACGGTATAGGTGTAGTCCTTCAAGGAAAGGACGAAGCCGAAGAGGAAGAAAGCCAAAACATAGGCCGCGTAGGCCGCCAGGATGATGAAGGCGATTACGAAAACCGCCTGCTGGGACTTGCTGCGCCTTTTGCCTTTGCTTCTAGAGAACGTTGCATTACCGCCGCTTGCCATAACTCACTCCTTATCCATCGTGAACTTCTTGACCACGAAGACGATGGGTATCGTGAACAGGGTCAGCACCATGCCGATGGTGCTAGCGAAGCAAAGGTCCTGCGTGCGCCCGAGGTTGCCTACGACGTAGCGGTACATCTCGAAGTTGAGGGTGGTCAAGGCGTTGACGTCGACGCTATTCTTCAAGGTGGGATAGAAGGCGAGCAAGGGCCCGCTCGCCCCGAAGATTCCGGTGAAGGAAAGGAGGATCATCGTGGAGATGGTTGGCCAAATCGTGGGAAGAATGACGGAGAAAAGCTCCCTCACCCAGCCGCAGCCATCAAGCTCTGCCGCTTCGAGGATCTGCTTGTCGATGGAGTTCATCGCGCCGCAGAGAACGACGATGTTGCCCCCGAAAGAGAAACTGATGGTGTAGAAGACCAGGGTGAACATTGCGATGTTGCTATCCTGCAAAAAGAAAGGCTTGTAGCCGATTCCTCCGCTGGAGCCGGTTTGGATCTCGAGGTAATGGAAGGGACCGCCCAAAGAGAACATCTGGATGAAGAGCGCGATGAGGACGGTCGAGGTGATGATGGTCGGGATATAGGTGATGACGCGGAAGAACTTGTAGCCCCTGATCTTCTTGTAGATGAAATAGGAGAAGAGGACGGAGATGGGCAAAGAGATGAGAAGCCCAGAGAAGAAATAGATGAGCGTATTGATGGTCGCTTTCCCTAGCGACCCGTTCGGATCGAAGAATTCCTTGAAGACCTTGACGTAGTTATCAAGGGTGAAATCGGCGAATACGCCGGCGGGATCGTCGAACAAGGTGATGGAAGAGTCGGTCCTAAAGGAAAGGATGAGCGAGTCAAGGTGGACGTAGAGCCAGAAGATCAAGAAGCCAATCGTCGGGAGAAGCAGGATGAGAAAGACGAAAAGGTTGCTCGTGAACTTCTTCTGCTTGCTCACGTTTCTCATCCCTTTTCGTAAGGAAACTCTAGCTTGAACCATACAAATCCTCTTCGGATGCTTTCTTTGCCGAGGCGCGGAGATACCGCGAAATCGACAAAAACAAATCGTCCAAAACTCCCCTTCTAGGAAAGTGCTTTCATTTTAGGTTGCAAGGCAATTCGCCGCAAACATTTTAAATATTCTTAAATACATTGTTTTGTTACATTTTGGTTTTAGGCTTTCCTTCAAAGAGAAAAAAGAGAAAACTTTCAAAATCTTCAATTGAGCATCGGCCTGTTTTTCTTTATCGCTTCAAGGTCTCCTTAGTGTTTGAAACCCCTTCATCTCCCTCGGAAAGCCTCTAAAAAGCATTATTGTTTTGTTTCATCGAATTTTCTATGATTGGAATATGAAAGAGCCCACTTACATAAAATTCAACGGCGCCATCCCAAGTTCGGAGAAGAAAGACGAGAAGCGCATCTACTGCGGCTTCCACATCAACACCTTCGACTATCCCGATCTCCACGGCCACGAGGATTATTGGGAGTTCACCATCGTCATCGGTGGAACGCTGGAGAATCGCCTGAACGGGAAAAGCTACCTTTGCCCGGCGAACACTCTCTTTTACGCGACCACCGAGGACGTTCATTCCCTGCACAAGGTCGGCCAGGAGAATCTGCGCTACATCAACGTGATGATGAAGACCTCCAAGCTTTACCCTCTGCTAGAGGCAATCTCCCCTACTTTCAAAGACGCCTTGATGAAGGGCAACCATTTCCGCAAGGTCAGCAGCCAATTCGCGATGGACATCGAATCCATCATCCACTGCGCCAATGTCCGCGTTTCCGCACGCCTAGAGACCAACGATATCTCCGAATCCGCCGTCTTGCTCATCCTTCAGCACATCCATTTCGACATCATCAAGATGCCGGAGAACAAATCTTCCTTCACCAAAGCCATCAACGAATTGTCCCTGGACCCTTCCTTTCTCCTCTTCAGCGTGGCAGACCTCTGCCAGAAGCTCAATTACTCAAGGATCCATCTGAACCGCCTCTTCCAAAAGAACTTCGGCTGCACGCCACATGAATATCTGGTGAAAACCAAGCTCCATTACGCCTCCAGCCTTCTCCTCAATAGTGAGATGTCCGTGAATGAGATCGCCCTCAAGATTGGCTTCTCAAACTCCTCGCAGTTCAACGCGGACTTCAAGAAGCAATTTGGGGTCACCCCAGGCTCCTATCGGAAAAACCCGGACACCATAGAAAGCCGCGAATCACCTCAATAGAAAAAGGCGCCCCATTCCAATTGGCTTAGATGGGGCGCCTAACTAAGTAACCTTAGGCGGCTTTATAAGCGTAAATCGCGGAGATGTAGAAGCTCTGCCCAACGGAGACGTTGTTCAAGAACGAGAAGTATTTGCATTCGTTGAAGTCGCTTAGGGACATCGTCAATTCCGCCCAGCCGGTTGAGCTATCGGAGCGATAAGCAGTCACTCCCCCATTCGCAACCCATCCATTGGTGCTGAAGTCATAGGCGTTCGTCCACCAGTCCGATTTGGAGAAGCAGAATTGGGCATTCCAGTCGCTCTTGATGGAGAAGGAAACCGTGTCGTAGGCGCTGGAGTCGACGGCGAGGGAGGCGATGGGGCTCTCGATGGCCCCGCCCGTGGTGGTGATTGTGATCTTCATTGCCTTCCCAACACTCTCGTCGAAGATGTCTTCGGCGCTGGCAGTGCCCGTCCAATCTGTGTAGGCGCAGGAAGAGGCGGCCATCGGAGAAACGAGCAAGTAGGCGCAGTTGGCCTTCGCGGAGTTGAAGTCGTCAACCCTCGTGCAAAGGGCTTTCGCCGCCTCGCTCAAACTCTCGTAGATTTCGTTGGCCTCGTAGACGTAATAGGCGTCCGCCTTAGTCGGGGTTGAGACGGATGAGATTTTGGCGACGGCCTCATCGAACTCGGCCGCGAGGGCCTCAGCCTGGTCGTCGTAGTAGGCGTCCTTGACGCCGATGATCTCGCTGACGTAGGCGCTTCCCTTGGATTCGCTGTCAGCAAGCGTTGGTATGCCATATCCGATGTAGGGGGACGGGGAGAGGTAGAGGGCGATCTTGAAATCGTCCATCTCGCCGATCGCGCTCGTTGGGACGGTGAATTCTTTCCAGGCGCCCGCGGACATCGTTGTCTCGGACTGCTTGGAGACCACTTTCCCGGAAGAGGCGTCGTACCAAAGGTTGCATTTGCTGTTGATGAAGGAGACATTCATCGCCTGGGGCGCGTAGATCGCCAAGCGCACCGCGGAGATGCCCTCTTTCACCAGGCTCGCCTTTCGATCGGCGCCGTAGGCCCAGCACTCACGGGTGACCAGTTCCCCATCGGCGTTCACTTTGAGCACGTCGCCGTAGGCTGAGTCGAAGGCTGCGCTGGTCTTCGTCTTTTCGTAGTTGTCTAAGCCCTCAGTGTCGATAAGAGTTTTGTAGTAGCGATCATAAGTGGTCTTAGTTTTGCTGGCCGTCTCCCGCCACTCGGCGATTTCTTCGGAATGGGCGGCTTTTTCGTCTTCATCCATGTTCTCGATGGAATCGATGAGAGAATCAAGAGATTTTCCCAAATAAGGGGAATCGCTCGGGAAGGCGGAGAACACTTTCTCAAACGCGGAGACCTGCTCATAGGTGTATCTAAGCTTGTCCACTGCTTCATTCTCCGTGTAAGAACAGACGGTGCAGTGCCTTTCCTTATTCCCTTCCTCGTGATAAGTCGGGGCCAAGGTCTCCGTCCAGTCGGTCATCGTGTGCTCAGCTTCTTCGTAATGGTAGGAGTCGCCGCAATAGAGGCAGGGATGCCAGTGCTTGGTTTCGTCGTATCTCCAAGCACTCTTATCTTCGCTATGGCCACTCGCCGGGATGGGCTGGGTTTTGCTGTCCGTGTAGGTGTGCTCTTGGAACGTGGCTTTGGCTTCATAGACCTTGTAGCCCGCTTTCTCGCAGGTCGCGCTCACGCTCTCTTTCAGGGTGATGTCGGCATCGACAACGTAAGTGTGTCCTTCGGCCGAATCGGCGCAGCCAGTGCAGGTGAACGTCAGCGTTGCGGAAGAGAATTGCGACCATTCCCAAACGGGGTTCTCCAAATCATAAGCATGAGTATGTTGAGTCTGGCACGAGGCGAGGCCCAAAGCAGCCATGGAGGCCAAAAACAGCGGAGACATTCTTTTAAGCATGATAGATTCCTTTCATGATTTCTCTACGCTTATGTTAGCGCTTTCACCTGGGCTATGGATAAATGGTTTTGTTACCAAAAATCATCTAGGGATTCTTTGTTCTTTCTTCTGCTCTAGCAAAGAAAAAATCAGATTATGAACGACACCATCGACATATTGTTCGTAAAAGCCTTGATTTATAATTGGGAAGCCCTTCTTCTAAAAGCCGAAAATCTAGACTTATTTTTGTTACACGCCTTTTGCCCTTCAATGTTGCTTTTTAAAGGAAGATGGGCAAGAAAAACAGTCGTCAAGCGAAACGTCTTTGCTATATTGAAGACCGTTAAGCGTTTGCCATCTCGATGAGGATCGATGCGCTCCCGCTCAAAAGCTCTTTTCCAATTACGACCGAGCGTCCATCCTTGGACACATCCAAATCCATCCCGTTTATCTCGGCTTTTTTGATATGACATCCATACCCCCTGTAGCGAACTTCGATCAGATTCTGTCCAAACGGGGTCTTTATTTCAGGGCAGGCGTATTCCTTTGGGATGCAAGGGCTGATCGTCAAAGAATCCAAGGTGAAGCCGATGCCGAACATCCAGGAATAGACGGCCCTTTCAATCATGGCGACGCTGCCGGTGAGGAAAGAGAAGCCCGCCCTGCCGTAGAAAGAAGGGACCAAATGATAGCAATTGGTGATCGCGTATGGGGCGGAGGCGATCTTGCTCGGATCGTGCTTGTCCTTATAGAAAGGCAAGGCATAGCCCAAGACGTCGTAGATTTCCTCGTAGCGGCCAGCTTTCGCCAAAGCGCGGATCAGAAAGCACTGGGAGCCATGGTTATAGACGCTGCCGTTCTCAGCGAAATTGGGCTGGAAATCTCCTGTCCCCATTTTTCCTATCCCATCCATGGGAGATGCGCCCAAAGGGGTCGAGAAAAGGCGATACCCCTCGCTTGTTTTCAGTTTTTGGATTTCTTTGAAGATCGATTCTTCTTTGCCTGAAGCCGCCCCGCTGAGGATCGCATAGGCGTTCGTAGGAGCATAGACGCGCTTCTCTCCGTCTTCGTCTTTCTCGCTGAACAGCCACTTCCCCTCATCGGTATAGACTGCGTTATAGAAGCTGCCGTTCCAGGCGGAGCCGTTAATTGCCTTCTTCAGGCTCTCTTTGGCTTTTGAATACCTGGCGGTCTCATCGCTTTCCCCGACCTTATCAAGGATTTCGCATAAATAGCCAAGGCAAAGGAGAAGCTGGCAGGAAACCATCGTGCTCTCCCCTTTCCCTTCTTTGCCCGACCCAGAAAGAGCGTCCAGCCAGTCCCCGCCTTTCATTTTTACTAGGCCGTGCTCGCCTAGAGAGCCCTCGTCCAAAAGATGGTCGATCCCTTTCTTGAGGTGCTCGAGCCCAATCTCGGAAATCTCCCTGTCGTAATAAGGATAACTCTTCTCAAGAACGGAGAAATCGCCCGTATAGGCCAGATAGTCATAGACGTATTCGGTGAAGAAGCAGGCGGAGTCGACGAACTCCCGGAGATCGAACTTGTTCGAATCCCCGAAAGGGATCTGACGGGGATACCACCCGTCGGAACGCTGCTTGGAGAAAATGTTTTCGATGACGTCTTTGCACATTGCCTTGTCATAGCAAAGCATTCCCTCGAAATCGTTGGAGGCGTCCCTCACGCCCCTCATCCCCGTCGGCCAGCCCCGGTCCAAAGAGGAGACCCAATGCATCTCCAAAGGCAAGAAGCCATTCACGAATCGGTTGAAATCGGGGTCCCCAGTCTTGACTACGCGGTGGCTGAACAAAGCCTCGTATTTCTTTTCGAGGCTCCTTAGCTCGGCTTCTTGGGTTTCTTTTTTGAAGAATCCTTTTTCCTTCTCGATGGAAGCAAGCGCCTCCTCTTTGCTCATGGAGACTGAGAAAACGAAAGTGAGACGATGGCTTTCTCCAGGTCTCAAGACAATCTTGGAGGCTCCAGAGGCGCATTGCTTAAAGGCATAAAGGAAATCTCCCGTCTCATCTCCGATTCTTTCGGGAAGGAAGCGGAAATCCTTCGTCGAGGTCATTAGCCTTTCATAGCTCAGCTCATGGCTAGAGAAAGTCTCGCTAGAAACAATGGCGAGGAACCTCCTCTCCTCCCTCTTGCCCGCGACGCTGAATTTCGTGGTCAGGAAAGCGTT
Organism: Lachnospiraceae bacterium; assembly: GCA_963658395.1. GTDB lineage: Bacteria > Bacillota_I > Bacilli_A > RFN20 > CAG-826 > Alloenteromonas. Next base: position 16,789 of record CAVKPZ010000011.1, read on the forward strand.
CTTATCCGGAAGGTATTCCGTTCTGGTGTACCATTCGTTCTTATCCCAAGGGGCCATGAGGAGCTCGTTGAGATAGGGAAAGAAACAACTGAGCGAGGAATACTCTTTGGTTTTCTCGCTTCCGTTCGTTATGGTTATATCCATGACGAAGCGCTTCCCTTTCTCCGTCACAAAGACGTCCGTGATTACTTTGGTTTTTTCGAAGCCAAGGATATAGGTGGCTTTCTCAGACGCGAAATCAATCCTCACTTCATCCGCGGAAAGAACATCGAAATTGTTGTAAACCTTGCCGTTTTCAGAGATAAACACGCACACGGGTGACCTGTTTTCCCTTTCTTCTCTCTTGAAAGCAGCCTCTCCTACGGGAGGGTTTATCTGGGCGGTGACCAGGCCATACTGATCGAGTTTCAAAAGCAATTGGTCGTTTTTGAGGATGTACTCATAATTGCCCGCGCTAGGCAAAGAGGTCATCGTGTAGGTTCCTAGTCTTTCGCCGAATTGCCCGTATTCCTTCATATAAAAAGCTCCTTAGTGTGAATCGACTAGGCAAATTCTCTCGCCCAGGAAGCTCTTTGCTAGCCTAGGCAACGGAGGATATGTCTCTTATGGCACGCTTTTGTCAAAAAACGCGACAAACCAAACTAAAAGAGACGTGAGAAAACATTCGTGCCGATTCGTCCATATCCCCTAAATAAAGATTTCACAATCCGTTCACTATACCCCAAGTTTTTTTGACGAGTTCTGGCTCCGCTTTCGCGGGCTTGTAGAACCGCCGTGCGGCGCCGTCGCCCTCGACGGTGGTTCTCTCGCCGATCTCCCTTCGCAGCCTTGCCTCCATGAAGTCGTGGATCCCTTTGTAGTCCCTCACGAGCGCCTCCAAAAGTCTGCGGACCGTGTTCTTGCTCATCGCGGCCCCGCTATCTTCCTGATGCTCTCCGGAAACAAGCTCAAATCCTCCTTCAATAGTGCATTTAACACCTTGCTTTGTGCGATCTTTTAACTTGCGCCCAAACAAAAAAACACCGAAATCGAAAGCTTTTTCGAGCCCAGCTCCATTTTTGAGTTACATTTTTAGAGGTTATGTCTCAAAATTCGCAATTTACATAGCAAAAACGTGGGAAATCCTTATTTAATCTGAAAGACAAACAAATCGATTAGCAAAAATGTTTTTTTCTTATTCATATAAGCAATGTTTCAATGCAAATCTGCAGAGGGGAAAATTGATTTTTTTTTTTCTCTCCCTTCTTAGAGAGTTAGTGTAA
>CAVKPZ010000011.1:18060-29828 GCA_963658395.1 Lachnospiraceae bacterium
GCGTTGCGTCGTTTCTAATCATTTCTGACGCAACGCTATTGCAATAAAAACATGTGGGCAAACGAAGTATTGTCAAAACTAGAGGATGGGGTTTGCTATTCTCGTAACGAGTTATTTTCCACTCTTTTGGAAGCAAAGCCGTCTTGGAATGAAGCCACATTGAACTGGGCTTTGTACAATCTGCTAAAAAAGCAGTCGATTTTCAAGGTTGGCCACGATTCTTACGCGAAGACGCCCTGTCAGGAGAAGCCCGTCTATAAGCCGGATTATTCCGATTTGGCCCTCGCCATAACGAAAGCTCTTAGCAAAGAATATCCCGATATGGAATTCGTCTTGTTTGAAAGCGCGCTCCTCAATGAATTCCTAAATCATTTGATTGCCCAAAACACAGTTTACGTCCATGTCGAAAAGGATCTCAGCTCCTATATTTTTCATGTGCTTCGTAACCTTTTTCCCAAAAACGTCGTGCTTTATAAGCCGAACAAAGATGATTTCGACGTTTATTGGAAGAGGGATTGCATCATCGTTTCTGATCTCAAATGTCAGTCCCCCTTGTCAAAAGTGAATCCCCATGAAATCATCCTAGAGAAATTGCTCGTGGATCTTCTCGCCGAAAAAAGCGTCGCTGCGACCTTCTCCCCCGCGGAGATACCATCTGTTTTCGAAAACGCTTTCGAATCCTATACAATAGATATGCGAAAGATTCATCGCTACGCGGAAAGAAGAGGCAAAGCGAGGCTTGTCGGCAAATATCTAGGAGGAGAAACCGAATGCTATCGAAAGATATGTACACCCAAGATTACATCCAAAGCCTCCAAAAGCGGACTGGAAACGACCCCGCCTTGCTTGAAAGGGTAATTTTCGCCTTTGGCCTATTAGAAGCAATCACCAAGACCGGCATGCCCTTCTGTTTCAAGGGAGGGACCTCGCTCATGCTTCTTTTCGAACATCCGCGGCGGCTTAGCACCGACATCGACATCATCGTCCCTCCAGGAACCGATATCGATGGCTATATCGCGCAGGCGGGTGTCATATTTCCTTTCTTGAAGGCCGAAGAAGAGATTCGAATTGGGAAAAACAAAATCGAGAAAAGGCATTTCCGCTTTACCTATCGCTCGCCAAAAAGCGGGAAAGAGGTGGCAATTCTTCTGGATGCGCTTTTCGAAGACATTCATTATGGCAAAACCTTGGGGCATCCGATTAAAAACGAGCTGCTTCTTACCGAAGGCGAGGACCTTAGCGTAACCATTCCGGACGGGAACAGCGTTCTCGGCGATAAGCTAACCGCCTTCGCGCCCCACACGACAGGCATTCCCTTTGGCGTGAATAAAGAATTGGAAATCATCAAGCAGCTATTCGACTGCGGATGCCTTTTCGACATCATGGATGATTTCGACGAAGTAAAATCCTCCTATGGAAAAATCGTGAAGGCCGAGATGGAATATCGAGGGCTTACCCTTGCCCCGGAAGATGTTCTCAAAGACACGATAGCAGGATGCCTTTGCATCGCAAGCCGCGGGGCTTTGCACGAAGAGGATTATCCCAAGTACAAAGATGGCATCGGCAGGGTCTCAAATCATATCGTGGAAAAAGAATTCACGGGCGAAACGGCCGGGGCCTACGCTGCCAGAGTTCTCTATTTAGCCGCCTCTATGCTCATCGGTTCAAAAGAATGCAAACAGATAAAAGACCCCAAGGCTTTCTTATTAAAGAAGCTTGTCTTTCCTAAACCCAAAAGTTTCAACTACCTTCGCAATGCAGACCGTTTATCCTACTCTTACATTTTGGAAGCAGGCACCCTACTACAGAAAATTGGATTAGAAAATCTTTAAAGCCTCTTTATTCAAGGGATTTTCTAAGGTAATAAGTATCAATGGTTTTGCCCATCTTATAAGCAATCTTGTGCAACGTTCCTTCCAACAGGAAACCGTTTCTAAGATGGAAGGATAAGGAAGAAGGGTTCTCGCTGGTGACGATGGAGATAAGATTCTTGAACCCTCTTTCTTTCGCGACCCTTTCCATATGGGATAGGAGCGCTTGCCCTACCCCTTTATGGAGATGGTCTTTGCTCACGTAGATCGAGAGATCGACCGTCCTTTTATAGGCGCTTCGCTCGCTGAAGAAATCCAGATAGCAGTAGCCCAATATCTCCCCTGCCTCTTCTTCCACGAGGAAAGGGTATTTGAGTTGGATCCTTTTCACCCTGGCTTTGAAATCATCCAAAGAAAGAGGCTCCTCCTCTAAGGTGAAGCAGGTATTCTCGATGTAATGGTTGTAGATCTTTAGGCAAGGGGCAACGTCTTCTTCCTTGAGTTCTCTTATCATCGTTTTCCCTCTCTTTTAGACACGGAGATTATCGCACCTCATTCTCTTTAAGGAAGAGGGCATCTAGGAATCGGAAATTGAAAATTGACCCACCTTTGTTTTGCGCAAAGCAACAAGCATTCATAGGAATATGGAAGCCAAAGATGGGTCAGTTCTCGACTGCCGAAAGGCCTGCTGCGACACCGAGTAGAGTGGGGCATCCCCTTCGTAAGGCGAAATAATGTGTGATCGCAAGGCAGCAGGTAAATAGAAGGGGCAAAATTCATTAAAATTGAATCTCCTCTTAATTTTAGTTTTTTTTCGTTTTTTAGAGGAAACATCAAAATGAACACGACAGTAAACTCGCAAATTCACTCTAAACAATAGCCGAATTCAATCGTCCCATCCTATCTTGTTCGTTCACAAACAAGTTGCAATCAATTCTATCTACGGAAATATGTTTTCCTCTAAATTTTGATTTTTTTCTTGTTTTAGAGGAAATATCTTTCTCGGCTCGCTTGATTTCCTATATGATAAGAGCGAAAAACAACGCTGAGGTGAAACGAAAATGATTGGAAGAAGAGAAGAACAAAAGGAATTACGCGAACTGCTAGAAAGAGACCAGGCAGATTTGGTAGCAATCTACGGCCGAAGGAGAGTCGGGAAAACCTTTTTAGTCGATTCGGTGTTCGGAGACCATTATCTTTTTCGTCACGCCGGAAGATCCTGGGAGGATAAGGAAAACCGAAAGACCAAAGCACAGCTTACTCATTTTAGAAAATCCTTGCTTTTGTACGGGGCGGAGGACATGGGCGAATTGAAAACTTGGTCCGACGCCTTTTTCTATTTGGAAAAGCTCATTTTGGCAAAAGATAGTGGAAAAAAACAGGTAATCTTTATTGACGAATTGCCTTGGCTTGACACGAATGGCTCACACTTTATCAGCGAATTCGAGGGCTTTTGGAATTCTTTCGCTTGCGGGAGAAAAAATCTCACAGTCGTCGTTTGCGGCAGCGCCACTTCTTGGATGCAAAATAATCTTATCAACAGTCGTGGCGGGCTTTATGGCAGGCCGACGCGCGAAATAAGACTCATCCCGTTCACATTAAGGGAATGCAGAGATTTTTTCCAAGCCAAGAACGCTAATTTCTCGGATTATGACATCATGCAGGCCTACATGACGGTAGGAGGCATCCCCTATTATTTGGATTACTTTAGGCCCGAAAAAAGCATCTCCCAGAACATAAACGATCTGTTTTTTAAACCAGGGTCCCCCCTCAACACTGAATATGACCGATTGTTCAATTCGATGTTCGATTACGCAGAGACGACCAAACGCATCGTGGAGCTTCTCTCCGCGAAAAAACTCGGCTACACAAGAGAAGAGATCATCGTCAAACTCAAATTAAAGAATAATGGAGACACCTCTCGTCTTATCAAGTCCTTGGTCGCGGCGAATTTTGTCATGGAATACACGCCCTTCGCGCCCAAAAAGAAAATCAAATATTATAAGCTCATCGACCCCTATTGTCTTTTCTTTATAAATTTCGTCCAAAGAAAAAACGCAGGGCAAGACTTCTGGATGAATAACTATCTGGGCCAAACCGCCTCCTCCTGGCGGGGCATCGCCTTCGAAAACGCCTGTTTCAATCACATCAGCCAGATCAAAGACGCCTTGGGAATCCGCGCCGTAGGCACGGAGGCGAGCACTTGGTATTGCGAAGAGGATGGGGAGAAAAGCCGAATCGACCTGCTCATCAAAAGAAACGACAACATCATCAACGTTTGCGAGCTGAAGTTCTATTCGGAAGAGTACGCCGCAACAAAAGAGGATTACCAAAAAATCCTTTCTCGCACGGAAAGGTTTTGCAAGTACATACCCAAAAAATACGGGGTTCAAAATACGCTAATCACGACCTATGGATTGAAGAAAAACATGAATTCTTCCGCCTTTTTAAGCGTTATCGCTTTGGAAGATTTGTTCAAGTTCTAAGGGAATGCCCCAAGAGAGAGAAGCCAACGCCGCTCCTTCTTTTAGCGTTCGCTTCCTAAATAAAGCAAGACGCTATCGATAAGCATGCTCTCCTCGGAATGAAGGATCGCTTCAGGGCAATTAGGGTTCTCGAATTTCATCAAGGCTTCGACCCGTCTAGCGAAAGAGGAGAGCCTCTTCGTTAATTCGTTGTCCTTATTTAGCTTCTCTAGCTCCGCCTGAAGCGATCCCTTCTTGATCGAGTCGATGAGACGGTTATAGAAAGCGAGGGCGGCATCGAAATTCGCCTTCTTCTTGTCGAGGGCGAATTCCTCGACGAGGGAAGCATCTTCTTCCTTTGGCGCGGTAGCAAAGGCCATCTCGGGCAATTCGTCGCGGGCGATTCGGATCACCCCGTCCTCGTTGACATAGGACAGCATCTTCTTTAGGTACTCTTCCGGCGGAAGCGTCCCTTCGCAGGTGAACGCTTTGCCCGTTTTCCTTTCCTCCCTATTCTTTTTTCCTGTTTCTTTCATGGTCATTCTCCTTTCTTGTGTGAAATTGGCGGGGCGCCCCGCCTTAGTAAATCATAGTCATAGGGCCGTCCCAAAATATGGACGCCTAAAAGCCTTGCCCGTAAAAGCAAGGCTAGACGCTAGGTTTCCCCTATTTCATTCTTCGATTTTGATTCTAGCCACTTTCCCCCAGGGAGGGGTGACGTCCTTATTATTGATTAGCCACAAGACGGGGATGCCTTCCGCCACTTCTTCTTTCGGGAAGGGCGCGTAGCCATCGGTGAGGATGATGATGCTCGTGGGCTTCTTCTCCATTTTCTTCACGTAGTCGAAAATGGCTAGGAAGCTCGTTCCTCCGCCTCCTAAAGGCTTGATGATCTTAAGCTCATCCTCATTGCAGAAGGGAACAGAAGGCACTACCGCGGCGTCGAAAAATCCAAGCCAGCCCTCTAACTTGCCTCCGAATTGGTCGATGGCCCCCTTAATCTCGCTATAGGCCTGGGCGATCATCTCATCCGACATCGACCCCGAGGTATCGATCAGGAAGAGCACGTCGCTGATTGTAAAATCAGCCTCGTTGAAATCGGGCAGAAGGAAGGGGGAATCGCCGAACCTGCGGTCAGGCGGAGAGAAGCTATAGTCGCAGATCTCCTCCTGGACGAAATCATTTAGGAGGGTCCTCCAATCCGTCTGGGGGTTCTTAAGCTCGTCCAAGATGCGCTTAGCGAAAAGAGGGAGATCCCCGCATCTAGAGCCGCCTTCGCGGGTCGAGATGGCCTCGGCCGCATCCGCGATGCGCTTCTCCCAAACGTCCTTAAGCCTCTTCTCTTGCCCGAGCGCCTTCCATTTGGAATGGTCGTCGAAGTTTTTTGACTTCCCCTGGCATTTCCTAGACTTCGAGCCCTCTTTCTTTTTGTTTGGGCGAAGGGGAAGCATCGCGTAAACCTGCTCCGCGGTGAAATCTCTCCCCTCCTTGCCGTCTGGCGTCAAATGCATCAAGGGCCCATAGCCTTGCAGGGAAATCGAGGAAAGATCGCCTCCACTAGACTCTAGAATCAAGGAATTGACCACGATGTCGCAAGCGATGTTGAAAGTCTCCTCTTCCCTCCCTTCCTCTCGAAAGCAATGCTTCAAAGCCACGTGCAGGACCTCATGCATCAAGACGAAGTCGAGCTCTCTCTCGCTGAGCTTAGCAAGGAAATCCGGGTTGAAGTAGATTTTCTCCGCATCGGTGGCGGCGGTAGAAAGCTCCTCGCTTAGGGCGAAGCTCATGTGCATCAGCAGAAGGGCGTAGAAGCCATGGCTGCACAGCAGCCTCATCCGTGCGAGGAGCAAGCGTTTCGAAAGCTCTTTCTGCTTTTCCCTAGATAGATCCATTGAGCAAAGCCCCCTTGCTTTCGAGCCACTTCCGGAATTCGGCGAGCTTCATGAGTCTTTTCTTGTAATCCGGCTCAAGATAAAGGTAGTCCTTTAAAAGCGCAGCGCTGAAATCAGGGGGCAAACTGTCGGCATAAACGATGGAATGGGCGATTCCTTCCATGTCGTCCTTATGCTTTTTCGCGTAGGAGGCCATTGAGGAGATGAGCGCGTAGAGCGCATCGCTTCCTTTCGGGGTCTTAGGCATTTTCCCCGCGAAGATGTCCTCGATTTCCGGCAGGTTCCTATAGACCTTCGCCCAGGTCGAGAACTCGATCTCCGCCGCCTTGCCAAGCAGCCCCGCGATGAAGGGAGACATCGTCTCGAGGTCATCGCTGACGTTATTGAGGAGGTCGCTAACCATCTCCCAGGAGCGGGGCGTGGGGAAGGCGAGGTCGTCTTTAGAAGGGTCGAAGCAAAGAAGGCAATTGGGCCGGAAAGAGAGGAAGCCCACGACCTTCTCGTTGATCCCTTTCTCGATGGCCCACCTCTTCCAGGAGGCGAAGTCGCTTTCGATCTCAAGGTGAAGGAGGCGGTTGGCGAGGGCTTTTGGCATCTTGTAGGCCACCGATTTGTCGCTCACCCGGTTCCCGGCGGCGATCACGATGCAGTTAGGGGGAAGCTTGTGCTCCCCCACCACCCTGTCCAAGGTGATCTGATAAGCGGCGGCCTGCACCGACTGAGGGGCGCTAGAGATCTCGTCGAGGAAGAGGATGTTCACGACCTCTTCGCTAGGATCCATCTCAAAAATCGCGGGCTTCAGCCAGACGGCGAGGCTTTTCTCAGCGTTCGCCACCGGGATGCCGCGGAGATCGATCGGGTTGAAAAGCAATAGGCGTACGTCTTTTACGACGACTCTTTTGCCGGTGCTGCTTTCGAGCTTCCCGGCGATCTCTCTTACGCCCTGCGATTTGCCTACGCCTGGCGCCCCCCATAGCATCAGGGAGGGCATGCTGCTTAAAGGCAGGCCCTTTTCGATGGTTTTGCTGTAAGAATAAGCGAGCATCTCCGCCATCTTCCCGACGCTCATCTTGGGCAGGTTATTGCTCTTCTCTTCAGTCATTTTTGTTCACTCCTAGTTTTTCATCTAGACGCTCAAGCTCACGCTGAGCGCGGTCAATTTGCTCGGTGTAGTCTTCTTTTTTACAGAGTTCCATCTTAAGAGAAGCTTGCCTTGCCCTCATCGCCTTCAGCTCGCCCTGAAGCTTTTTGACCTTCTTTGGCAAAGCGTCGAGGCAATTGTCGAGACGGACGAGGAGCCCTTTCTCAAGGAGGCTAAGCTCCACGCGGTGCTTGGCCTCTTTCTCTAGCCGCACGTAAGGCTTTTCCTTCATCATGTGGGTGGGGAGAATGAGGGAGAAGCCGCGGTAGGTGGCAAGCTTTTTCTCTTCGCTCTGCATGGAGTTGGTTTCTAGGGACCTGGCGAGGAGGTCGCGGAGAGTTTTCCTCTCCTCGCCCTCTTTCTTCGTGATCTTCCCTTGGTAGAGGCGAGGGTTCTCGCTTTTCCACCCCTCATAGAAAGAGGCGTCTTTCATCGTCGCTTCCAAAAGCTGCTTGGCGGAGAGAATCTTAGCGGGCAGCCCCTCGGCCTCTTTTTGCAAAGCAGCGTGCGCCTCGAAGGCTTTCTTTTGCAAGGCCAAGAGGCGAGAGAGCTCATTGGCGGCCTCGACCCTTTTCTTAACGAGGGGATCGCCCACAGCGAGGGCCTTGACCTCGGCGTAGCTAAGGACGGTGTCCTCGATGTCGCTGCCGCTGCGCGCGGTGAGCGAGCCGGAAAGAAGGTCGGTGATGAAGCGCTGCTTCGTCTCCAAAAGCTGCCAAGAATAGGCGTCGAAGCTCCCCTCGGTGATGTAACGGTAGAGATAGACCTTCTTGTTCGTGTTCCCCTGACGGAGGATTCTCCCCTCCCTCTGGGTCATGTCCGCGGGGCGCCAGGGGATGTCGAGATGATGGAGGGCGATGAGGCGGTCCTGCACGTTCACCCCTAGGCCCAGCTTGAAGGTCGAGCCGATGAGGACGCGGATTTCCCCGCTTCTCACGCGGCTAAACAAAGCCTCCCGCCTCTTCTCGCTTTTCGCGTCATGGATATAGGCGATTTCCTCTTCCTTCACCCCTTTCTCGACAAGGAGCCTTTTGAGCTCATCGTAGATGTTGAACCCCGCCTTCGGGGTGGAGGTGTCGCAGAAGATGAGCTGGGCGGCCTTGCTAGGGGCGAAGGCGAAATAAAGCGAGGCGACGTTAGAGGCGCAGCTAGCGGCTTTCCCTTCCTCTGAGAAAGAAGCCTTCTCGTCGACGAGCCTTAGGTCCAGAGCGGCTTTCCTGCCGTCGGTGGTGATTTTGAGCATGTTGTCTTCCTTCGGGCTCACCCGGCGTTTCCTCACCTTGTCCGCGCGAGAGGAGATGTCGGCCAGATATGCGGCGAAAGGATGGGTCTTCTTGAGAAGAGTGTCGAGGTAGCCATCATGAGTTGGAAGGCAAGAGGGGTTCTCGGTTTGGTGGAAGTCCGCGATCTGAGCAAGAAGAGAGGTGAGCTCGGGCAGGTTATGGAATTTGGAGAAGCGAGTCGTGAGGCGGTAGGAGCTCGTGTCCACGTCGATCTCGAACTGGGTGCTTTTCTCCGCGAACATGCCAATCCAAGCGTCGAAGCTAGAAAGATCAAGGAGGGCGAGCTCCCCGCTTTGGAGGTAGCTCTGCATGATGAAAACATCGGTGATGGAGTTTGTGATGGGGGTGCCGGTTGCGAGCACAACGCCTTTTCCGTCGTTCCTTTTCTGGATCATATGCACTTTCTCCATCATCTCAAGGCAGCGCTTCGATCCGACGTTATTGATGCCGAGGACGTTGCTCGTCTTCGTCTGCAGAGGGACGTTTTTGAAATTATGGGCCTCGTCGACGAACAGACGGTTGATGGCAAGCGAGTCAAAGTAGATCTCCTCCCCTTCCAAAGAAGCGTCGTAACGGAGATCGGCGACTTCCTTCTCCAAACGCTGCTTCTCTTTGCGCAGCCTGGAGGAGAGGGCGCTTTTCTTCGTCAAAGCCTCTTCCACTTCCTTGAGCCTCTCTTCTTTTTGGGACAGGCAGTAGCTTTTCGAAAGGGGGATCCTCTCAAAACAGCTATAGGGAAGGAGGATCGCATCGAAATCCTCATCCTTCATCCTTTTGAGGATGCTTTGCCTAGCGGAGGGGACGAATTCCTTGGGGGAAACGACGAGCAGCTTCGCCTCCGGGTAAAGCGAAAGATAGAGGCTCTTCCACTGAGCCAAGATGTCATTGGGGACCACGTACATGTTCTTCTTGCTGAGCCCCATCCGCCTCATCTCTTGCCCGGCGGCGATCATGACGTAGGTTTTCCCTGAGCCCACGTCATGGGCAAGCAAGGTGTTCGGGATGAAGAGGATGCGCGCGACCGCGTCTTTCTGGTAAGGGAAAAGGGTGACGTCCTTGCTCATCGTGGGGAAGGTGAGGAAAGAGCCGTCGAAATTCCGTTTCAAAACGCAGGCGTATCGCTCCTCGAAGATCGCGACGAGCCTTTGCTTCCTCCCCTCATCGAGCCAGACCCATCTTTGGAACTCGTCGATGAGCTTCTTCTGCTTCTCCACCGCGGCGAGGGTCTCGTTCTTGTTGAGGATCCTTTTGATGATTTTCTTGCTCCCTTTGCAGGTGGTAAGCTCGTCATAGATTGCGATTGTCCTCATGTTGAGGGTGCGCTCTAAAATCTCCGGCCCCTGCATGCGCCTGGTGCCATAGGCGCTAGTGACCTTGACGTCGTTCCAGTAACGGTTCTTGCAGGGGATCTCCCAGGTGCCTCTGCGCTCATCATGAAGGGTCTTATACGGGGCGAAGACGCCGTTCCTATTGAAGGAATACCCGCTGGATTTCCCTTCCTTGTCGAAGACGTGGATCATGAAATCATCGATGATGTCCGAAGGGACCCAGGGAGAGCCGAGGGTGATGTAGATGTCGTCGATATTCAAAGAAGGAGGCAAGAGCTTATCGATAGCTTGAAGGTTCTCCTCGAAGTAGCCGCGATATTTCTTGTTCGCCTCTTCCGCCGCCTTCCTTTTTCGAAGCAAATTCCCCGAAAGGTACTCCTCCGCGCTCTCCCATCCCTTGTAGAAGCATTCTCCCCAGGTGAGGGGGTTCTGGTAAATGGATCCCTTCAAGGTGGAGATGACTTCCTTATAACTCTTGTTCGTGATGGAGGCGATGTATTCGATGTCGACCTTGCCTAGATTAGCGAGGCTTAGAATTAAGCCGTCCGAAGGCGTGTCGGCATGTACACCCTTGCTTCTTTCATCCGCATCGAAGGCATTGTTCCAATCAAGAGGGAGTTCCATTGAGGTGGCTTCTTTTAGCCGCGCCTCCTCTTTTCGCTTGGCCAAGGCGCCGACGGGCAAAAGCTCCCCGGTCTCCTCATCAAGCTCAAGGCCATAGAACGCGTAAGTCGGTTTCTGCTTCTTGGCCAATTCTTTTTCGCTAAGTCTCATTTCGTTCATTTGCTTTACCTCGTCCTTCGCTGAAATTGTAGGAAAGAGGATGTACCAAAAATTGGACAGCTAGGCCTAATGGCAAAAAAATAAGAAAAGAAAGTCGCCCTTTTTACCAGGCGCCTAGGGATTCTTGTTTATTCCACGTCGATCCATTCGACCTTGGAGCTGTGCTTCAGGGTCTTCGAATCATAGGTGATGCCGACGAGGAGGACCTTGCCTTTGTAACGGCTCCAGGCCTTCCAGTACTGTTTCTCTTTGATCTGGGCGATGGCCTCGTCCGGGGATTTGCCGATCTTGAGCTCCACGATGAAGGGGGCGTAGCCCGCTTCGAAGGGGACGAAGGAGAGGTCCGCTCTCCCTAGGGTCGAGGTCTCCTCTTTCCTGACCTCGTAATGCTCCCTGGAGGAGAAATAGGAGAGGTAGACAACAACTCCGAGGATGTCCTCCTTGTTCTTGTTGAAGATGCTCGCGATGTCCCTGTGGTTCTCGTCCATGGCCCCGTCTATGAAGGAGGCTTCCCCAGCGAAGGTCTTGTCGTAGAGCTCCTCGGAGTTCTGCATTGGGAGGAACACCGGTTTCCATTTGAGCTTCTTGGCGGCCCGTTTGAACTCGACGGCGATCTCGTGATTGGGGATGTAGCAGGACTTGCTCTCGGGATCGTAAGCGAGATAGCCGAGATGGATCAAAACGCAGAGGGCGGCGTCCTGCGAGTCGACCTGGGTGAGGTCGTTCCCGAACTCAGTGACGTCGAGCTTGGCCTTTTCCCCGGTGAGCATCCTCGCGATGGTCGCCTTCAGAACCCCTTTGTCGAAGTTCATGTAGCTCGTGATGGCCTCGGTCGCGGAAGTGGCGACCCAATAATCTTTGCAGTTCCCGCCGGAGACGGCCTCAACGACGGATGTCGGGTTATAAATTTCGATACCGTAAAGCCTGTAGCCATCGTACCAATTCTTGATTTCAGAAAAGTCGGCATTGTGCTTCCGGCAAAGCCCCTCCACTTCCTCTTCGGTAAAGCCGAAATAAGATGCGAGGTGCCGGGGGTCGATCATGTTGTATTCGGCGAACATGTTG
>CAVKPZ010000012.1:0-27741 GCA_963658395.1 Lachnospiraceae bacterium
GGGCCTAGCAAAGCCCTCGTGTAGAGGTCGCTTGCTCCAGAGCCATAGAAAAGAAGGGGCATCAAGCTAGGAACGATTAGGGTCTCGACGTAGATAGCCAAGGCGCGAAGAAGTCTCTCCCACCACGCAAGCAACGTGCCGTCTCGATGAATCAAATTGATCTTTAAAAGACGTTTTCCCAAAGTGACGTTCTCTTTCGCGAAGAGAGGCAAAACAAAGCAATAGAGAAGACAAGAGAAAAGGTGGCAAAGCAAAGCCACGAGGATCTTATAAAGATAAATCGCGTCCCTCTCCGAAGCAAAAGAAGCGTAGATTTGCTTATAAGGAACGTAATGATTTTGGAAATCATCCACGACGGTTTTGCAAAGTTTTTTGTAGCCATTCCCTAGTTTTGCGGAGATTTCTTTGCCTGGCGCATATCCCGTGTTCTTGAAATACTCATTCATTGCCTTCGCGTTCTCTAGTTTCAAAACGGGATAGCCGGAGCCTTCTTCAAAATAGTCTTGCACGCCTTCAAAGGCCTCCCAATAGGAGGCGAGGCCAGAAGCTAGCCCATTCCCAAAGGAACCCTCATTGCTGGCTTTGAACTTAACGAAGTAGCGATATGGGAGATCGCTATCCGCATCGAGTTTTTTGTCTTCCCCATAAATCAGGGGAGAAGGGGTGGCCCCATGGGCAAGCAAAGAGGTATAAGCAGCGTTTTTTAGGTAACTTTCCGCGCGGCTATTGTAGGAAAGCAAACCCCCTTCCCCATCGCTCTCACCAGCCCCACTTTCGATGATGAGGGAGACCATCTGGCTCTGATAGGCGGAAGCGCTAGAAGAATGGTCTTTATAGAAAGGCACGAAAGTATCTAGATATCCCATGAGGACAAAGCAAAAAAGACTCAGCAAAGAAAGAAGAGCCCCTTCTAGAAAGCCGCTAGCAAGCCTTCTGCCTGGCTTCAAGGAAGGGGCGAGCGAATGCTCGCTTATAATTTTGCGAGCCATGTGCCGATCTCCTCGTATTCGTTCACCCAGACAACAATGAGGTCGAAGGAGAAGAAATAAGCCGAGACGTCGCGGAAGACCTTTTGGGAGAACCCCTTCTCCTTCTTCATGAAGATGAAGTTGAATTTAAGGTAATTGGAGGCGAGCTGCAGAATCCTCTTCATATCGGGGTCGGTCAAGGAGATGCCGATGAAGATACAGGCGTTGAATTTGAAATCGTGAAGCTGCTTGGCGATGTTCCAGGAATAAGGGTTGTTGTACAAAGCAAAATAATCGCTTTCCCCGAAAACGATGGAGGAGGTGAATCTTTCTTCCTCGTATTTCCCATAAGGCAATAAGCCGTGTACGTGGTAAATCGAAGTGACCGCATTCTTGGTCACAAAGCTCGTGTCATCGTAAATCGTGCAGTAAAGGAGATTCCTTTTCTTCAAAAGGTATTCGAGGTTCGTGTCGTAGTTGTAGGTGATGACGCTCGTCCCCGGATGAGAGGAAAGGAAGTCCACGCACTTGTACAAAGTAGAGTCCGGGTCAGAGAAAGTCTTCGCTTCTTTGAATTCGTATAGTTCATGATTCAGTTCCTCGTAAAGCTTGTAGCCCGAGTTCTTCATGAGGACAGGCGAAGTGAAAAGCTCCTCGCCGACGTAACGTTTCATCTCATCGGCTTTCTTAGAACTGGAGCCGTAATAAGAGGCGCTCAGGGTGGAGATGAGCTCTTTCCAGTCTTTCGCCCCATAGTCCTTGTTGATTCCTGCACCGATTACCAAATCCAAAGGAAGTTTGCAGGCATATAGCCTCATAAGCCAAAGCAAGAAATTCGGAGCGCTCTCGTTTTGGGCTTGTATGGAATTGAGCTTATCGACCAAAGAGGAATATCTCCCCTCCTCTCCTTGTTCGGAACGGAGTTCGATCTTCTTCCCTTCGATATAGCCTAGAGCCAAAAAGGAATCTCCGTCGAAATAAACGTTGAGCCCCGCAGAAGGGAAGTAAGGATCATATTCTCTTGCGATATCGGAGACACGCACGAAATTGACGTTGCCCATCTCGTCAAGTGATTCGAGGTTCACCCCGTGCTTCCTTTGATGGATGTGCACCGTGTATTTATGGATGTGCTGCTTTTTAGAGGTGACGATGACCTTGTAGTTGCAACGCGGATCGAAATGGAAGCCAAAGCTTCTTAGCACGATGCCCTCATAGCTCACATCGTTCAGGTAATAAAGGCAAAGCAAAACCAGAAGGCATTTCTTCTCAAAGAGATAGTCTTCTCGTTTTTCTTCTTGAATCATAGGCTGTAATCTTTACGAAGGAGCTCGATATTCCTGAGCGCGACGATAAGCTTGATGAGGCCCCAAAGGAAAAGGACGCCAAATAAAGCTAGACAAACTACGCAAACGACGAACTCAAGCGAGGCGGGGATGAAGATTTTCTCGCGCAGGAAGTTATAGCGGAAGCTGAGCGCGAAAAAGATTGCGGAA
The DNA here is from genome assembly GCA_963658395.1 of Lachnospiraceae bacterium. Lineage (GTDB taxonomy): Bacteria > Bacillota_I > Bacilli_A > RFN20 > CAG-826 > Alloenteromonas. Next base: position 2,462 of record CAVKPZ010000012.1, read on the forward strand.
AGGATCAAAGAAAGGCTGCTCAAAATCAAAAGGCACAGCGCGTCATCGCGCTTTTTCCTTTGTTTGAGCAGCCTCACTTCTTTCCTCTCTTCCTTCGGAGGAAGTTCCTCCGAAGGAGAGGAAGGAAGACGGCTGGAAGAGCCGTCAGAATTCATGATTACTTAACCGTAGCAGTATAGGCCTTGGTGAATTCGCTCTCGACAAGAGTCTTGATCGCCTCATCGGTCGTGGCGGCCGTATCCTTGAAAACGTTGATGATGAGGTTCTTCGCCGCGGTGCGGAAGTTGCTCGAGTACTTGTTGACGGGGGACATGAAGCTCTCGCCGGACTTCGCATAGGACTCGTTGAGATCCAAGACGTTTCCAGCGTAGGCCTTGGTCTTGTCGGCTTTCGAGGAAGAGGCGCTCACGCCGGTCTTGTAGGCCTGGACGTTGGCTTTGATGTCATCGGTCTCATAGGCGGAAGAGCGGATTGGGCAATAGTCGGTTGCAACGGAGAGCTTGGCAAGATTCTCTTTTTCGTTGAGGAAATCGTAGAAAGCGATGGCTGCGTCTTGCTCGGCTCTGTTGCTCTTTTGGAAGAAGCAGATGGAGCCGCCTTGCGAGGTGGTCTTGACGGTGCTGCTGGCGTCCCATTTCGGAAGTTTGGTGTAATCAACGGTGTAGCCATCACCAACCATCCAGGCAGAGCCGCGGGTGGTCGCAATGATCATGAAGCATTTGCCATCGGCGAAGACGCTAGAAGGATAAGCGTGGTAGCCTTTGGCTTCGTCCGTGAAATAGAGATTGTCGGAGACGCAGATAAGACCTTCGTTATTCCACTTCTTAAGCTGGACAATCGCCTCTTTGGCTTTGTCGTTGTTGAAGAGGACGCCGGTGCTCGCGGAATCAGAAGCGGCCATATAGGAGATGCCCGCGCTTTCCATGACGGTGCAGAAAAGGTTCTCGGCGGTCTCGTAGATGATCGGGCAGGCCGTGAAATAGCCATCCTCGTTCTTCTGGGTAGCGAAAACGTCAGGGTAATCGGTCTTCATCTGGCGGGCAAGAACCATCATGTCAGAGAAGGTCTCAGGATGAGAATAAGCGGTTTTGGTGGAAGCCGCAACCGGAGCGGGATAGCCATTTTCCTGAGCGACGCCGGCAGCGGTCGCGCCAACGGCATTGAAGACTTCACGATTGACCATGAGGGCCTCGGTCGATTTGCCGAAAGGAAGGGTGTAGTACTTGCTTCCGCCGTACTGCTGTTTCTCGGCCTTCATATAATCGGAGAGAATGTCGCTGTCTTTCTCCATCGCCTCTCCTTTATCGGTGACGTTGACGAGGTATTTCTCCCAGTTGTAAGCATAGGTGCCATAAGTGACGGCCATGGAAGGAGTGTTGCCGGACTTAAGAGCGGCATCAACATCGGTAGCGATGGCGCTGTAGTTCTTGTAAGCCTTGGTCTCGACCTTGATGTTCGGATTCTCCTTTTCGAACTCAGCGATCATGTCGACCATGTGCCAATAGGCTTTGTAGGAATCGTCGTCGTCAGTGCCCCTGCCGGTTGGATCCTCGCTGTAGTTATTCCAGAAAGTAATGGTCACTTTCTCGGCTTCGGCGCTAGAGTCTTTGGCCGAAGAATCGTTGTTGGTGGTACCACCGCAGCTTGCCAATGAAGCGGCGGCGATGAGCCCTAAGGCCCAGGGCGTAACGTGTTTGGTGAATTTCATGAATCCTAATTTCTCCTTTCAATCATTCAGCAACGTACTTCATTTTATCACAATCCGCTATCCTTTAATGCCGGCTCTTCCTGTGCCGGACATGATGTATTTGCGGAAGATGATAAACAAGACAAGAAGCGGCAAAACCGTCAGCACGGCGGCGGTCATTTGCCAAGCGTTATTGGTGATTTCGGCGCCGGAGGGCCCTTGGAAAACCAAGGCGTTCCCGCGGATTATCACCGAGATGACGTTATAGCTGTTGTTATAGACGGCCAAAGAAGGCCAAACGTAAGAATTCCAACTCGAGATGAAAGAAAGAATCGTAATGGCGATGAGCGTGGGCATGGCCACGGGGACCATCACTTTCCAAAGGAACTGCCAATCGCTTTTCCCATCCACTTTCGCGGCTAGATAAAGCTCATTGGGGATCTGCTTGAAGTTCTGTCTGAGCAAGAAGATGAAGAAGATGGAGGAAATAAGAGGCAAAATCATCGTCACGACCGCCTCAAAGTATGTTTGCTTAGCTGAGATCAACCCAAGGTTCGAGAAAGTAGAATAGTTTGTGATTGCAAGCATCTCCCCCGGAACCATCATCGCGGAAAGCAAAACGATGAAAAGCAGGTCCTTGCCCTTGAAATTGAGCTTAGCGAAAGCGAAGGAAGCGAGAATCGTCGTCAGCAATTGCAAGGCGGTGGTCGCGATGGCTACGAGGAGAGTGGTTCCTACATGAGAGAAGAACTGCAGCCTCGTGATGGTTTGGGTATAGTTATTGATGAAATTCTCCCCCATCGTCGCGAAAGAAAGCCAAATTTGCCCAGTGGAGACCTCTTCGTGGCTCATGGTCGACGCGGCGATCATGTAATAGAAAGGGAAGATGCAAAGAAGGGCGGCTAGAGAAAGGAAAAGATAGACAAGAGTGGTCCTAACGATTTGGAGAACGCGGGTGCGCTTGGCTTCCTTTTTGACGTCTTTTGACTTTGACGAAGAAGGGACAAGAACGAGTTTTGTATTGATTCTTGAAGGTTTCATATCAATACACCACCCTTTTCTTAGAAATCTGCAGCTCGATGATTGTGAAGACAAGAATGACGAGGAAAAGGATAACCGCGGCGGCTGAAGCAAACTGGGTCATCGTGCTCGCGTCCCCCTGCTGTCCATTCATGATGTCCATGATGTAATAGACAATCGTATAAAGGTCATGGGTGTTGCCGTCACTTGAATAGCTGCGATTCAGCAGTCCAACAATCGAGGCATATTCTTTGAAGCCAGAAATGAACGAAGTGACCGTGATATAGAGAATTTGGGGGGAGAGCAATGGGACAGTAATCTTCAAACTGGCTTTGAATTTCCCTGCCCCGTCGACTCTTGCCGCATCGTAATATTGCTGATCGATGCCCTGAAGCCCCGAAAGGAAAATCAAGATCTTGTAAGGCAAAGCGGTCCAGATGATGTAAAGGCAAAGGACGAACATGCAGCTACCCCAGGTCGAAGAGCCGGAATCAAGCCAAGGGGTCGATAAGCCGAAGATCTTGTTGAACACGCCGTTGTTTGAGAACAAGACCCCAAAGACCATGCCGATTGCTATGACGTTGGTAACATAAGGCATGAAAAACACGGTTTGGAAGAAATTGCGAAGCCTCTTGATCGAATGAATCGCCACCGCAATCGCCAACGCCAAAATGACGGAGATGGGCACCGTCACGAAGGTGATGAACATCGTGTTGGAGAAAGCCGAAGGCGAAGTCCAAGAGAAGAAATCGTTGTTAGTGATGCCGACGTCGTTATTCGCGGCGATTCCAAGGACATAGCCATAATTGAAGAAAGAGAAGCCGCTGGAGGTGCCTTCCATCGAATCGTAGTCCTTCATAAAGGAGACCACAAAAGTATTAAGAATCGGGTAGAACGTAAAAACGGCCATTAGCAAAAGGACGGGAGCAAGATAGAGCCAAGCTTTCCAATTGTTCCGTTCTTCGTCCATGGCTTTACTGAGGGATTCTCTCTTCGGTTTCCCTGTCGAAAAGGAAGATTTTGTTCTTTCTGAGCGCGAATTTGATCTTGCCTTCGTTCGCTTCAAGATCGCTGTCGACGATGAGTTTGAGCTTGTCGCCTTCCATGGCGTCATGAGAGCAGATAAGACAGAGATCGCGGCCTTGGGTGAGGACTTTCGTGCATTCTAAGGTCAAGACTTTCTTGCCCTCGTCCACGCCAGGCCCCATTAAGAAGGCTTCCGGGCGAATGGCCACATAGACTTCTTGATCCTCATGAGAAGTTTCGAGGTCCAGAACTTTTTCTTTGCCAATAAGCAAAGCATTATCGAGGATTCTTCCTAAGAACACGTTGATCGGGGGGTTGCCGAGGAATTTCGCGGCAAAGAGGCAATTGGGGTTGCGGTAAATCTCTTGAGGAGCGGCCACCTGCATCATCTTGCCTTGTCTCATCAAAAGGATGCGGTCGCAGATGGACATCGCCTCCTCTTGATCATGGGTGACGAACAAAGTCGTGATATGGGTCTCTTGCTGAATGCGCCTAATCTCCTCGCGGGTCTGGATGCGAAGGCGAGCGTCAAGATTGGACAAAGGCTCATCCAAAAGGAGGACCTTCGGTTTCTTCACAAGGGCGCGCGCGATGGCGACCCTTTGCTGCTGGCCACCGCTTAGCTCGCTTGGCTTGCGATCTAGATAATCTTGAATTTGGACGAGCTTTGCGGCCTCATAAACCATCGCTTCCCTCTCGTCTTTGCTTAGGGAACGTTTCACTAGTTTGGTCGTTCCGTTATAGAGAATCTCGCCGTTTTTGTTGAGCGATAAGCCTTTTTTGGCCAGTTTTGCGGAGATTTCGCTTTGACGTTTCTTGCTTTCCTCAATGGCTTTTTCAAGAGCCTCCTGAGGATTCGGCGATTCGGGAAGTTTCAAAGAAAGGACGTATTGGGCGAGCATAGAAGAGGTCTCATAATGGTCTCTTAAAAGTTTATAGGCATCTTCCTTCGTGCTCGTAGAAAGAATCTCCAAAAGCTCCTCGCCCTTAGAGAGAACATCCTGCAGGGAAGCCTCGAAAAGATAGGAATAATCCTTTTCGTTCTCCTCCACCTTCAGATTCGTCAAAGGGAACTCGATGTTCTTATAGACGTTCATGTGGGGATAAAGCGCGTAGTTTTGGAAGACTAGGCCAATCCCTCTTTTCTCAGGGGGCAAGAAAGTGACTTCCTGATCCCCGAAGAATATTTGACCATCCGTCGGGTCTTTGAGCCCGGCGATCATATAAAGGGTCGTGCTTTTGCCACATCCGCTAGGGCCAAGAAGGCCAACAAGTTCCCCATCTTTCACATCGCAACTTAAATGATCGACGGCGACGTTCGACTCGATTTTCTTCTTTGGATTACCTGGGAAGGTTTTGGTGAGGCCTACAAGTTTGATTTCCATAGCGGGTCCTGCGTTTACGACTCATTATATACGCGCGTGCGAAAACAACATCAATGAAAGCGTTTTTACCTTGCAGAGGCAGTGGCAAGGAAAAAGATTTGCCTATAAGTCGATCGTCCTTGTTGAGAACGCGGCGCGGATCTCCATGCGCTATCGCATAGTCGCAATACAAGCGATTGCCTATCATGCATTGTAAAAACACCTTTAAACAATAAAATCGTTACGACGGTTTGGGAACTTAAGCGTGACTTTGCAATAAGGCTTATCCCATTAATTCCAGGAGGAGACGAACAATGGAAGTGGGAACTCACATCATTACTATCGTTGACAAGATGACAAATGAGGGTCTCAAAGACGTTTTTATTCCGAAAGGAACAAAAGGAACTGTCTGCGAAGTACACGAAGATTATGCCTTCGTATAAATATGGGGCGACGATGCGCCGAAAGCCGTTTGGGGCGTTTACGATTTCAGTTTTGACGAGATTGCAGAAGAAGACTGATTAGAGCCAAACTTCCCCGAGGGAAAATTCCATTTTGATTTTGCGAGCATTTGATAGCGCAAAGATTCTGCCTACGTGGTTTGCGGTTAGACGCGCCGCTCAAGGCATCTCCCGATAAACGCTCTTTCGATGTTTATTGGCAAATGAAAAGGGGCGTGTCATCGCCACGTCCCCATTTCGTTTTTTTAAGCCACAACGAGGTTCAGAATCCTGCCTTTGACGAAGATGACCTTCTTGATGGTCTTCCCTTCAATCCAAGGCTTGATTTTCTCGCTGGCGTTAGCGATTGCAAGAGCCTCTTCTTGGCTCGCTTCGGGCGAAATCTCAATCACGTCCCTCATCTTTCCGTTGACGGAGACCGCGATCTTGACGGTCTGCTTAACAAGTTTGCTCTCGTCGCAAGTCGGCCAAACTTCATAAGCAAGGCTTTCCTTGTGACCGAGTTTCTCCCACATCTCCTCCCCGATGAAGGGGCAAATGCAAGAAAGCATCCTGGTGAACCCTTCCAAATAGGGCTTATAGAGGGAATTCGCCTTATAGCAGTCATTCACGAAGACCATCATCGAAGAGATCGCCGTATTGAAGCTCAAGGAAGTGAAATCCTCGCTGACTTTCTTCACCATCGCGTTGTAAGAATAATCAAGCTCGCCGGAATTCTTCTCGCTCCACTTGGAGGTGAATTCCTCTTCGTCGATGAGACGGAAAGCTCTCTCAAGAAACTTTCTTGCCCCGTTTAATCCAGTCGTAGACCAAGGCTTCATCTCGGCAAGGGGGCCTGCGAACATTTCGAACAAGCGAAGGGAGTCCGCCCCGGAATTCTCGACGATCTCGTCGGGATTGACGACGTTGCCCTTGGACTTGGACATCTTCTCGCCGTTCGTGCCAAGGATGATGCCTTGGTGATAGAGCTTCTGGAAAGGCTCTGGGCAAGAAACGGCTCCGATGTCAAAGAGGAATTTGTGCCAGAAGCGCGCGTAGAGCAAATGCAAGACGGCATGCTCGGCGCCGCCGATGTAAAGATCGACGGGGAGCCAATGATTGAGGAGTTTCTTGTCTGCGATGCAACTCGGATTCTCCGGGTCGATGTAGCGAATGTAATACCAGCAAGAACCAGCCCATTGCGGCATCGTGTTGGTCTCTCTTTGGCCGTGTCTTCCATCGGGAGCCACGTAATCAAGCCAAGAGGAAGGGGCTTTCGACAAAGGGGGCTTACCGTCTTTGCTCGGCTGATAGTTATCCATGTCAGGCAAGGTGAGCGGGAGCTGATCCTCGGGGAGCGGGAATTCGGTCCCGTCATCGAGTTTCACGATGGGGATCGGTTCGCCCCAATAACGCTGACGGGAGAAAATCCAGTCACGGAGCTTATAGTTGACGACGACTTTTCCTTTTTTGATCTCAATGAGCTTTTTGGTGATTGCGGCCTTGGCGTCTTCGATATCAAGGCCGTCCGCATAGCTTGAGTTGATATGTTTCCCATCGCCCGTATAGGCTTCTTTGGAGATGTCGCCTTCAATCACCTGGACGATAGGGAGGTCGTGCTTCTTGGCGAAAGCATAGTCTCTGGTATCGTGGGCGGGGACCGCCATAACGGCACCGCTTCCATAGGAGCCAAGAACATAATCGGCGATGTAGACGGGAATCTTGGTGTTGTTGATCGGGTTAATCGCGTAGACGCCAAGGAAAACACCGGTCTTCTCTTGCTGAGTCCCGGTCCTCGAAAGATCGGACTTATGGCTGGCTTCTTCCACATAAGCCTCCACCGCTTCCTTTTGTTCCTGAGTCACGAGTTTCTTGACAAGAGGATGCTCTGGGGCGAGGCAGCAGTAAGTGCAACCAAAGAGGGTGTCCACGCGAGTGGTGAAGACGTCGAAGGATTCGTCCTTCCCGTCGATTTGGAAAGAAATGGAAACGCCGGTGGATTTGCCGATCCAGTTCTTCTGCATCTCCATCGTGGACTTCGGCCAATCGACGAGTTTCAAATCGTCGGCGAGGCGGTCGGCATAAGCGGTGATTTTGAGGATCCACTGCCTCATCGGCATGCGGATGACGGGGTAGCCGCCTCTTTCGGATTTGCCGTCGATGACCTCTTCGTTGGCGAGGACCGTGCCAAGCTCAGGGCAATAGTTCACGGGAACGTCAGCGACATAGGCGAGGTCGTGCTTGAAAAGCTGAAGGAAGATCCATTGGGTCCATTTGTAATAAGCGGGATCCGTGGTCTTGAGTTCCTTGCTCCAGTCATAAGAGAAGCCCAAAGCCTGAATTTGGTCTTTGAAATGGGCGATGTTCTTGTCCGTGAAGATCGAAGGATGCTGATTGTTCTTGATGGCGAATTGCTCCGCGGGAAGACCGAAGGCGTCCCAGCCCATCGGATGGAGGACGTTGTAGCCCTGCATCCTCTTCATGCGGCAGACGATGTCGGTCGCCGTGTAGCCTTCGGGATGGCCCACGTGCAATCCTTGCCCCGAGGGATAGGGGAACATGTCGAGCGCATAGTACTTGGGCTTAGAGAAATCATGCGTGTCGCAATGGAAGGTGTCATGGTCGGCCCAGTACTTCCGCCACTTCGCCTCAATCGTTTTGTGTTCGTAACTCATACGACGGCAATTATATATTTTCTTCTTTGAAAAAGAAGAGGCTCCCCATTTGACTTTAGACCTTCAAAAAAGCCCAGGCTTTTTAGGCCTAGGCAATTTGGAACTTGGTTCAGGACGCTTTATAAAGCTCGAGGTATTTCTCCGCGGATGCCTTCCAGCCATGATCCTGCCCCATGGCGTTCAGACGCATTTTGCGGAGCTTTTGCGGGGAAAAATAAACTTCCAAAGCCTTATCGCAGGCGTAGCGCAAGCCCCCTTCGTCGAAGTCCTTGAACAGGAAGCCGGTTGATTTGGTTCCGTTCTCAGGATAGGAGGCAATGGTGTCATGAAGGCCGCCGGTATCTCTTGCAATAGGAAGATTGCCATACCTTTCGGCGATCATTTGCCCGATGCCGCAAGGCTCAAAGAGCGACGGCATCAAGAAGAAGTCGCATCCCGCGTAGACTTTATGGGCTAGATTGTTATTGTAGCCTAGATAGATGCAGCAGGTTTCGGGGAACTCGCATTGAAGGGATTGAAGCGATCTCTCCAAAGCCTCCTCGCCGCTTCCGACCAAGAAAAGCATCGCCCCTTTTTGAAGGAGTTCCCTTCCGATTTTGGCAACGAGATGGATGCCTTTTTGGGAGGTCAGGCGGGAGACCAAGCCGAAGCAAGGGCCTCCGTTATCGATGAGACCGGTGCCTTCGATGAGGGTTTTGCGGCATTTTCTCTTTCCTTCGGTTAGATTCGACGCGCTGAAATTCATCGCGATGTCGATATCGGTCTCAGGATTCCATTCCTCTTCGTCAATGCCATTGACGATGCCGACGAAGTCCTTTTCCCTAAGTTTCAAAGGACCGTCCATGCCGCGGCTATAAAGCGAGGTCAATAGTTCCTCTCGATGGGTCGGGGAGACGGTCGTGATTTTGTCCGCGGTCATAACCGCGGTCTTCAGGGTCGAGACCATGTCGGAGTAACGCGTGGTCCCGTCCTCATAATAGTTTCCAGGCAAGTTGTAGAAATCGCCGAGGAAATAAGGATCCACCATCCCTTTGAACTCAGGATTATGGATGGTGAGGATGGTTTTGGTGTTCGCGTAAACGGGGTCGTCCTTATGACGGGCTTTGATGATCAAAGGAAGCATGCCGGGCTGCCAATCGTGGATATGGACGACATCTGGGTGGAAACCGATCCTCCCGAAAAGAGACTCCACGGCCATCGTGAAGAAAGCGAAACGCTCCCCGTCATCCATGAACCCATAAAGGGAGCCACGCATGAAATAGTAGTCGTTGCCGATGAAGTAGAAGGTAACCCCCTCATAATTCGTTTTGTAGATCGAGGCTTCTTGTTTTCGCCAAGACATGTCGACCTCATAGGTGAAAAGGCGTTCGATTTTCACTGAAGGCAGGCGATGCATCGAGGAATAGTAAGGCAAAACGACGCAGACCTCATGGCCCAAAGAGGACAGCTCCCTAGAAAGGGCAAGGACGACGTCGGCGAGTCCGCCCGTCTTGCAAAAGGGGTTGGACTCGCTTGCGACCATCGCTATTCTCATAGGATGGCTCCTTGCTCCACGTAGAGGATTTTTCCTTTCCCAACGGCTTTCTGATTGCGCGTGACGATGGCGAATTTGTCGACAAGCGCGTTTTCCACCACCGCCCCTTCGCCGATTTTGGCGTCGGAGAAGATGATTGAGTCGCGAATGACGGCGCCTTTGCCGATCTTGACGTTGCGAGCGATGATCGAATGGCTGACTTCGCCTTCAATGATCGCGCCGTTGGCGATATAGGAATCATTCACCTTGCTTCCTTCGCTATAAAGAGCCGGTGGGGTGTCATGAGTGAGGGTGTAGATTGGCCAATCTTCTCGGAAGAGATGGTCGGCAACCTTCGGGTTTAGAAGTTCGAAGGAATAATCCATGTAGTGCTCGAAGGTGTCGATAGAGCGCGCGTAGCCATGGAAGATCGTGCCATAGCGGACATAGCTCGAAGCCGGTCCTTTGGCGATTTCCGAAAGCAAGTCCGAGAGCGTCCCTTTTGGGAACAAGGGCAAGTAATTCTGAAGCATCTCCGCTAGCGCTGGGCGGTTGATGATTTGAATTCCAAGAGAAACGATGCCCTTGCCTTTCTTCTTTCCATCGTTGGAGGCGACGCTCGTGATGGAGCCATCGGGGTTCATGGTGACGATGGTAGAGCCGATGAATTCTTTCGAAAGATCCTCGACTTCTTTGCAAACCACCGTGATTTTGCGCTTCTTCGCGATATGCTCAGCCAGAATCGGGCGGATATCGATCGAGATGACGAGGTTCGACGGCATGAACACGACCTGAGTCGCCGTGGTGTCATAAAGAATCCAGTCATTCTCCTTGATGTTTTGCACGTCGGTGTTGAATTCGGGCGTCAAGTGAGCCGGCTCGTTGTAAAGAATTGTTTGCTTGCCGATTTTGGTGTTGGTCGTCCAGGCGTCCATCGTTCCAAGATGCTTCAAGACCGACCGTGGATGATCCTTTATGAGAAGCCCCACGTTGCTGATGCCCGCATTGCAGAAATTGGAAAGCGCGAAATCGCAAAGGGCGTATCTCCCTAAGAAAGAGGTTGATCCCAAGGGCCTAGAAGCGGTAAGGGGATTTACTTCCGGGGCGTTATGGAAGTTGACGATGCCCACGATGTTGCTGTTCATTTCATGTCACTCTTTCTGCCATTGGCGACGAGGGCGATCCCCTCATGTTCTTCATTGACGATTTCTTCGTCTTCGATGGTGCTGTAAGGCCCGACGACCGCATCATAGACTTTGCATCCAAGCCCGACGTGGACCCCGTTCATGAGGACGGAGTTTTTGACGACGGACCCTTCGTCCACGACGACGTCGCTAGAGATGACGCAATGGTCGACCTCGCCGTAAATCTGCGCGCCTTGGTTGATGAGGGAATCCTTTACAACGGCGCCTTTTGCGATGTATTGCGGTCGGGCGTGATTGTCTTCGGAGTAGATGCGATTGTTCTGGATGACCGTATAGAGATTGACGTTCGGATCCCCACTTAGAAGCAAATCCATGTTGGCCGCATGGAGAGAATCAATCGTTCCGACGTCGCGCCAGTAACCGCTATAACGATAAACGATGATTTTTTTGCCTTGGGAAAGCAAATTCGGGATGATGTCCTTGCCGAAATCGTGCGAGGAATTGGCGATTTTGCTGTCGGTGATAAGGGCGCTTCTCAAAGTCTTGTAGTTGAAGATGTAGATGCCCATGGAAGCTAAGTTGGACTTGGGGTCTTTCGGCTTTTCCTTGAACTCCACCACCTCGTTTTTCTCGTTGGCGGTCAAAATGCCAAAGCGCGAAGCTTCTTCCCACGGTACTTCCTGCACCATGATGGCGCAGTCGGCTCCGTTTTCTTCCACGTCGTGAAGCATCTCATTGTAGGTGCAGGAATAAATATGGTCGCCGGAAAGGATCAAAACGTATTCGGGGTCGATGCCCTCAAGCCAATCAAGGTTTTGATACACGGCGTCCGCGGTGCCGCGGTACCAGTTCGAGCCTTCCTCGGTTTGCTTTGGCGAAAGAACGGAACACAGGGAATCAACGCCGTTGATACCCCAGTTTTGCCCATTGCCGATGTAGGAGTTCAGCGCGCTGGATTGATATTGCGTCGCGACCCCCACGTAACGGATGCCCGAGTTGGCGCAGTTGGAGAGAGGGAAATCGATGATACGATACTTTCCTCCATAGGAAACGGCAGGCTTTGCGATTTTACGCGTCAAAGCCTTAAGGCGGGTGCCTTTACCTCCCGCTAGAATTAAGGCGGCAATCTTATTACCCATGAATAAAAGGATAATCGAAAAAAGCACCCATTTAAAGCATTGCGCGCACATTTTTCGCTCTTTTTTGAGGATTTTTATCCCCTTGTTCTCCAAAGCAAGTAAGCGCTACCATTTCAAGCGAAAATTCCTTGTTGCTAGGCAGGGGGCAAGATGGCTATAATATTGCACGCGCTTAAGCGAAAGAGGTGTGAATTATGTCCAGATACTGCCCTGTTACCGGAAAAGGCCCGATGAGCGGAAACGCTCGTAGCCATTCTCTCCGTGCCACCCGTCGCCGTTGGAATGTCAATCTTCAGAAGTACAAGATCAACATCGATGGCAAGGTGGTCGAGGTCCGTATGTCGGCCCGCGCTTTCCGCACTTTGAACAAAACCGTCAAAGCCAAGGAAGCCAAAGCCAACGAAGCGAAGTAATCCCTTCGATTGAATTCAAAAGCAGCCGCCAGGCTGTTTTTTTGTGCTCGCAAATCTTAATTCAGCTCAAACAGGGCAATGCCGATCACAAAAAGCAGCGTCCCGGCAAAATCCGCGAATATGGCTATCCATTCCGCGAAAGCAAGAATAAAGGGCTTGGGGCGTACCACCTCCACGGATCCATCCTCGTTTCCGATTGTTTTCATCTTTGTCCAAGAAGGCATTTTGGGATTCGCCGCAAGGAAACAGAAAATCAGGGCGAAAGCGAACTCAAAACCCATTAGAACCAGGGCGGTCGCTTCCGAAATCGAGCGGAGATTCAAGAAGAAAATCCCTTCGAAGGCGCAAAGCAAGGCGGTCAAAGCCATATAGAGAACGCTCACCAGGATATGGAGTTTGAAGTGATACGCCGGCACCTTATATAAAAGGATATAGAGGGCGGCTTTGACCACGCCTAAGGAAGCGATGACAATGCCCAAGGTGAGATAAGGATAGAAATCGCCATCCCAAAGGAGGCTCGTCTCCGCTAGAGCAAAGGCGAATCCAGAGGCGTAAACGGCAAGGCGAGAGGCTTGCGAAAGGGCGTTTTCTCTTTCGTTGAGTTCGAAGGGGAATTCGCAAAGAAAAGAATAGCGGCGCTCCTTCTTCTTCTTATAGCCGGACAGTCCAAAAATCAGGACGCACAAAAAAGTGACGACCAGCAAAGAAGAAAAAGCGATTACGAAAGGAAGCGCCTTCATTTTTTGATCCTCCCTAATCTTTCCGCGAAATCCTCATGGCCATAAAGGTAGCTTCCGGCAACGAGGACGCTCGCGCCCGCGCTTATAGCCTCCCTCGCGGTCGTCTCGTTGATGCCCCCATCGACCTCGATCTCGTAGGAATAATGGTTTTTCTCTTTTTCCTCTTTAAGGAAAGCGATCTTGGCCAGGGAAGAAGGTAAGAAGCTTTGCCCTCCCTTTCCCGGTTCGACGGACATCACCAAAACAAAATCCAGATCCCTTAGATAAGGAAGCAGCCTTTCAGCATCCGTTGCCGGTTTGATCGACAGACCCGCTTTTTTGCCATGGCTATGAAGCAAAGAGATGCATTCCTTCACTTCCCAATCGTCCTTGCAGGCTTCCAGGTGGAAGGTATAGAGGTCTCCGCCGGAAGGCAAGTAGCTCACGATGGCGCCATAAGGATGGGCGCACATGAGATGCACATCCTTGGCCATGCCTTTTGGAGCGAAGTCGCAAACGCGTTTCACATAGGTTGGGCTAAAGGTCTTCGCGGGGACGAATTCCCCGTCCATCACGTCGATGTGGATATAAGCCGCTCCGCTAGCGAAGGCCAAAGCCACTTCTTCTTCGATTCTCTCTTTGTTCGCCGAGAGGATGCTTGGGGCAATTTCTACGCTCATTTGAAACCGAAAATCCTGGATAGGATCCCTTTCTTTTCCTTGAAATGTTCTTTGTCTTCCATCGCCTTCACGATGGCTTCGTGCATCTCCGCGGCGCTTTGGTAGCGTTCCTCGGGGCGTTTTCTGCAGGCGTCGATGATGATCTTGTCGATGGACTTAGGAATGATCGGGGCTTTTTTCGATGGCTCTGGGAAGCGCTTGGTAATTTGCTTCATGGCGATTTCTTCCGCGGAAACTCCATCGAAAGGCACCGCCCCGACGAGGATCTCATAGAAAACCACGCCCATGGAATAGATGTCGTTTGCAATCGATGCCGGCTTGCCGGTAAGAACTTCCGGGGCGCAGTAATAGACCGTGCCTTCCACCGCATCGCCAAGCTCCTTTTTGCCAATGGGCGCCGAGATTCCGAAATCGCTAATTTTCAGCGTCCCATCGTTCATGTAGAAGAGGTTGTCGGGTTTGATATCGCGGTGGATGAGCCCGTGCCTATGGATATAGGCGATTCCGTCCGTCAGTTGAAGCATGATCTCGCAGGCGTCGGCGAGAGGAAGGGAAATCTGGAAATTCAATTTGTCACGAAGGGTCTGGCCGTTGATGTATTCATTCACCATATAGGGGCGGCCATCGACTTCGCCTTGGCCATAAACCTTGACGATATTTGGATGATTAAAGCTCGCCGCGGCGATGGCTTCTTGCTCGAAGCGCTTGGAATTGAGGGGATCCGCCATCAGCTCCTCTTTCATGACCTTGATGGAGACGACTCTTTTTCCGACAAGATCATGGGCTTCGTAAACGTCCGCCATGCCGCCTGTAGCGATGCGCGAAGTGACGCGGAAACGTTCGGAGATTTTGTCGCCAATCTTAATCACGGCGCAAAGCCTCCCACAAAGCGACGGCGATGTTGTCGCTTCCCCCGTTCGCGTTGGCTTCGCTAATAAGGAAGCCGGCTTTCTCGTCGCTTCGATCATCGGTAGAAAGCACCGCTTTGATTTCGGCTTCGGAGAGATTGTTGTACAGGCCATCCGAGCAAAGGAGGATGGTCTCTCCGTTATAGGGATAGGTCTTGATGTCGAAATAAGCGCAGCGCGAGATCCCCATGGCATTCATGAGGACGTGACGGTCAGGGCGAGAGGAAATCTCGCTTTCCTTGATCCTGCCCGTGCGATAAAGATAATCGACATAAGTCTGGTCTTCGGTGAGGCGAGTGAGGCGAAGGGTGTCGTGCGAATAGCAATAGGCCCTGCTATCCCCTGCGTTGCCCACGATCAGTTTGTTCCCGCGGATCAAGGCGGTCACGCAAGTCGTGCCCATATCGTGATAAAGAGGGTTTTTGCCCGCTTCTTCGTAAATCAATCCGTTGGCTTTCTTATAGGCTTTGGCAAGCCAACTCTTCAAAAGTACGGCGGGGATTTTCTTCATGTTGCGGAAATCATCAAGCATGGAATCCAAAGCCATCTTCGAAGCATAATCGCCCTTGTTTTGGCCTCCCATGCCGTCGCACACGCAAAGGAAAACATCGCCAGAGCTGCTAAGCGAAACGGCGCATTGATCTTCATTGCTTAAGCGCACGCGCCCCACGTCTTTGCGGAAAGCGAAGGTTCCTTTGTAATTCGGCATAGTTATCTCCCGAGGGTATATTTGGCCCTGAGCTGCCCGCAGGCGGCGTCGATATCGTTCCCAAACTCCTTACGGACGGTCGCGTTGATCCCGCGTTTCAGCAGGCGATCGGCGAAGGCTTTGATTTGTTCTTTGCTCGAACGCTTATAAGGCTTTTCTTTGACAGGGTTATACGGGATCAAATTTACATAGGCGAAGATGTGGTTGTCGTGAATTAAGTCGGCGAGCTCATCGGCGCATTCAAGCGAGTCATTGAGCCCCGCAAGAAGAATGTACTCGAAAGTGATGCGCCTGCCGGCTTTCTCCTCGTAATACTTGATCGCCTCGAGGAGCTTTGGCATGGGGTAGCCTTTTGAAATCGGCATGATTTGATTGCGGATGGCGTCGTTTGGGGCGTGCAAAGAGATGGCTAGGTTAATCTGGATGCCTTCTTCTGCATACTTTTTAATGCCGTCGCAAAGCCCGCAAGTGGAGACGGTGATATGCCTCGCCCCGATGGCTAGGCCGTTTTGATCGTTGGCGATGCGAACGAAATCCATCACGTTGTCGTAGTTGTCGAAAGGCTCGCCGGTGCCCATCACGACGATGTGGCTCACCGACTCAGCCGCTTCAGCGAGGATTTGGTTCATCACTAAAAGTTCCCCTACCATCTCCGCGGCGGTCAGGTTCCTTTCCCTGCGGAGCAAGCCGGAGGCGCAGAAAGCGCAGCCCATGTTGCAGCCGACCTGGCTAGAGACGCAGATGACGTTGCCGTAGCTATAACGCATCAAAACGGCCTCAACTTTTGAGCCGTCCTCCATCTCCAAGAGGAGTTTAACGGTGCCGTCGCTCGCATCCTGCCGTGTAAAAATCTTAGGCAAGTCAAGGCAATAGTCTTCGGAAAGCTTGGCGCGGAAGGCCTTCGACACGTCACTCATCGCCGAAAAATCGTAAACGTGCTTTTGGTATATCCAAGAGAAGACCTGTTTAGCGCGATAAGAGCTCTCCCCCAAAGAGATGAACTCTTCTTTCATCTTCTCCTGCGTGTAGGACAAGAGGTTTTTCATGCTTATTTCTGCTCAAGCGAAGCGCTGGCGCGCTGAGTTTCTGCGGCGAAAACGCCAGGATGCGGCATAGGTTTGTCTTCGGCGATCTCATTGGGGTGATGACGGAGCACGGCCACATACATCGCGGTGTCGTTATCTTCGAAGGGGAAGTATTGCTTCTCGCTTTCGAGTTTGAATTCAGCGTGATCGTGGAGGAAGGTGGCGACCATGTTGTGGCCCTCTTTCTTGGATATCGTGTAAATCATGTAGACGAGCAAGCCATCGACCTCGACGAACTTAGCGCAGCCATAGAGGGCGTTTTTCTCTCCTTCGATGATGGCATCCATACCGTCCTTGTTGTATTGAAGGAGGAAGTCCGGAGAAGTGCGAACGCGGTCAAAGCCGGTGGAGCTCGGCGAGCAGAAGACGACGCTTTGCTTTTGGGAGATCGCCGCTTCCATCGAAAGCGGATCAGGGGCGGAGAAAAGGTTCACGTTATGGAGGCCGTAATCCTTGATCATTCTCTTCACGTCGACTTTCTGATCGGCGTCAGGAACGGCGACGTTGATTCCAATGGAGCTTTGATAAGTCTCAATGAGCTCTTTCTCCAAAGAGGAATCGGGGTTGCCGTTATATAGCATCACTTCGTTGGGCTCGGCGACTTTGTACTCATCGAGAATCGCTTTGGTGAGCGGCCTTTCGAGGAAGATTTTCCCATCTTTGAACCAGTCCACTCTGCGAAGAGGAGTCTTGCCTTTGTAAAGGACGATATTGGGGACCTTGGTCGCCTCGAAGTCAGGGTTCGCGAGGACTTCTTCTTCCGAGATCAAAGACGTTCTGACGCGGAGATAAAAAGGTTCGGGGCGGGCGAGCTTGCGGAGGGTTTTGTAGAGATTCCCATAGCCGAAGTGCTTCCAAATCTTTAGCGTCCAAGAAGGGACGTTGTAACGGAGGGAAAGATACTCATCGGTTTGGCGAGAGACGGATTCGGGGATGATGTCGCTCGTGGTAGCGGCTTGTCCCAATAGTTCCGCGAAACGTTCATATTTGGATTCGTCGGAGAGGATTTCTTTCCAGGCTTTGTTGGCAATTTCGGCATCGATGTGGCGATAGAAGAAATCGTTTCCCATTACCAAAGCAAGATAGCGGCGCTCGCTTTCGCTTAAGCGCCCATCGCCCTCAGGAACCTCTTTCTCCACCCCTTCGATGAGGTAGGTGAAAAGAATGTGGTGCCGAAGCTCGCAGCCAACTAACCCGGCCACGGAAGAGCGCAGCGGGCGAACCGCAACATCCTTCAGGAACTTCTCTTTCAAAGCCTCCCCAAAGGGGACTTTGTTGTCGAGGATCTCATTGAGGATTTCTAAGGCTAAATCAAATTCTTTCATGGTTATTTCCCTTTCTTTTCAAGTTCGTCTTCAAGTCCGGCGAAGGCGTTTCCTAGGAAGATTTCTTCGTCATCATTTTCTTCTCCATCATGATGGCGGCAGCAGCAATGGCCCTCTTCGTGTCCATGGCAGCAATCTTCGTCGTTTTTATGCTCGTGCTCCTCGCAGCAGCACTCATCCTCGCAGCCTAGATCAGGCATCTCGTTGCTCAAGGTGATTTCCGCTTCCTTCACATTGTCCTCCTCGATATAGCGAGGATAGGAATCATTCACGTGCTCATACCGAGAGGAGGAAGAGAAGTATTCGAACTCAATCTCCAAATTCACCGAGAACTCCGAGAGGGTCTGAATGAGATAGGAGGCGATATGGCTCTCCATCGGTTTGTATTTCTCCGGGGCGCGAACGATTACGATCGTGTTCCAACTCGTCTGTTCCACGCCTTTATGAAACACCATGCTGTTCGGGGCATAGAAGTTAATCAATGACTCGTCGGATTCGTACAGTTGAGCCAAATTCGCTGTGTGATCTTTGGAATAATGCCCAACCACGAATTGGTCAAGTCCAAGGATTTGAAACGTTATCATGTCGAAAAAACTCCTTTTTGGTCGCCGGCAATTATAGCACGCGTGTACACGCTCGTGAACATGCGCGTGAAACGAAACTAGTAATCCAAAGGATCGACGTCGCAGACGATGTCCACCCCTCCTTTGCCAGACAGTTTGGCAAGGAGAGAAGCTAAATAACGTCTAATGATGTTGGGTCTTTTGGTCTTCACCAAAACGTTTCTTTGATATACGCCCCCAACCAATGCGTAAAAGGGGCTCAAAGGGCCGAGGCATAAAGTATCCTCGAAATTCATTGAATCAAGATGCTTTTTCACGTCGAAAGACGCTTCAATGCAGCGTTCCTCGTTTTTGCAGGAGAACTTCAGAAGGAACAAAAACCGATATGGGGGGTAGAGGGAAGATTTGCGAACCTGCATCTCCTTAAGATAAAACGCCTCATAATCCTGCTTCGCCCCAAGCGTAACCGCGTAATGATGAGGGTTGTAAGTCTGGATAAGGGCCTTGCCGACTTTCGAGCCCCTCCCGCTTCTTCCTACGGCTTGGGTGATAAGCTGAAAGGTGCGCTCACTCGCGCGATAAGTGGGGAGAGACAGCCCAACGTCTGCCAAAACCAGCCCAACCAAGGTTACGTTGGGGAAATCATGACCCTTTGCAATCATCTGCGTTCCGACCAAAATGTCATATTTTTGTTCTGAAAAATCCCGCAAAACCTTGCTAACATTGTTTCTTACCCTGCCTACATCTCCGTCCAAACGGGCGATTCTCGCTGTAGGGAAATAATCTTCGTTAAGGATTTTTGCGACTCTCTCCGTGCCGAAGCCCACGCGCATGATCATGCTGCTTCCGCATTCCGGGCAAATGCTTGGATATTCCATCACGAAATCGCAATGATGGCATTTGAGCATGTTGTCGTGCTTGTGATAGGTGAGGTTTCCGTGGCAATTGGGACAGGTATAGATGTAGCCGCAGTTGGAACAAGTGACATAGCTCGAATAGCCTCGGCGGTTAAGAAGCAAAACGACCTGTTCTTTTTTTTGCAGCCTACCGCCGATTTCATGGATCATCTCTTTCGAGAACAAGCGGTCATTCGGCATCATGATGGAGCGGTTTGTAAGGTCGATGATTTTCGTTTCCGGGAGGGGCTTGGCATTTGCTCGGTTATGCATTTCAGCGTACCCGTATACGCCTTTCATGGCCCTGGCTTTGGTTTCTAGGTTCGGGGTGGCGGAGCCTAAAACCACCTTGGCGTTGAAATGAGCGGCGCGCATGATTGCGACTTCCTTCGCGTTATAGAAAGGGAGGGTGTCTTGCTTGTAGGTTTCCGTATGCTCTTCGTCGAGGATGATGAGGCCAATGTTTTCCAAAGGGGCGAAAATCGCGCTCCTAGCCCCCACCACGACTTTAGCTTTCTTCGAGGCGATGCGGCGATATTCGTCGTACTTCTCCGCGGGAGTGAGTTCGCTATGAAGAATGGCGATTTCTCCGCCGAAGCGTCTAGAGAAGTACTCGACCATCGCCGGAGTGAGCGAAATCTCAGGCACAAGCATGAGAATCGTTTTGTTTTGCTTTAGATAAGCCTCCGCCAAATGAAGGTAAACTTCGGTTTTCCCGCTTCCGGTCACCCCTTGCAGAAGAGTGACGACCTTGGAGGTTGAAAGAATATAGTCGTAGGCCCTCTTTTGCTCGATATTTAATTCATGGGGTTCTTCTTTTTCATATTCCGGGACATGGAAACGCTCCCTTTCTTTTCGGAACATCTCGATTTTCCCTTTCGCCATCAAGGCGTTCGCCACAGAGGGGCTTCCCGCTTCCTTTTTGAGTACTTCACCCGAAGATACAACGAGGCGAAGAATCTCTTTTTGCTTGGGGGTCAAGCCATCCTCATTTGCATCTTTGGCCCTGAAATAGTAGTCATAAGCGATTTTTGGCCCCTTTAACGCGGACAAAGAGGGTTTCAAAGAAGAAGGAAGCATAGCCTGCAAAACCGAAATTTTGGGGGCAAGGTAATGTTCGGCCACCTCATCACAAAGGGACATCAGCTCATCGTTAAACAGGGGTTCTTTGTCAATCACTTGGCTGATCATCGCGATCTGAAATCCGTTTGCTTCCTCGATTTGCTCTTTCGTTTGGGAAGTCTCTTGCGTTTCCACCACGTAGCCCATGATTTTTTGCCCGTTGAAAGGAACTAGAACACGCACCCCTTTTGCGACCGGGAAGCCGTTATGCAAATACGAAAAAGGGCGGTTCAAGGAAGTCTTCGCATGTTGGATCAAAACGCCAAGTATCTGCATCAAGGACATTATAGAGGAAAAGAATTCGCCCGCGCGAAAGGCTTATAAAAGAAGAGCGCCTTCATTGCGACGCTCTAAATCTCAATTGTTTTTAATGGCTTCTTTAATGATGGAGGCGATTTCTTGGGAGGCTCTTTCGATCGTGTCGTTAAGCACGACGTATTTGTACTTCGTGGCCAAAGGCAGCTCCGCGCGGGCCTTGGCCAGGCGTTCCTGAATCACTTCTTCCGCTTCCGTGCGCCTGCCTCTGATTCTCGCTTCAAGGGCTTCCATCGAGGGGGGCATCAAGAAGATCGAGATCGCATCCGGGCATTTTGCAAGCACAGTCGCTGTCCCTTTGGTTTCAATCTCAAGGAATACGTTCTTGCCTTGTTCCCTCATCTCTTCCACTTTGTCTTTCGGCGTGCCATAGCGGTTTCCGACGAACTCAGCCCACTCAAGAAGATTCCCGTTGTCGATGTTCTTTTGGAATTCCTCTTTCGAGACGAAGTAGTAATCCTTGCCATCCACTTCGCCGGGGCGCATCTCGCGAGTTGTCATGGATACGGAGAAGAATAATTCCAGCGAAGAATCCTTCACGAGTTCTTTTCGCACAGTCCCCTTGCCCACGCCGCTAGGCCCTGAGAGGATGATGAGCAAACCTTTTTTGTTCATGATTTGTCAATTTTACACATTGGAAGCGCAAGAAAACAACAAGGAGATACCGCTTTCCCGATGAAAGAAGCCTTTGATGGACTTCCTTCGTCAGCAAAGCACACTTCTTTGCAAAATTGGCCTAAAGGAAGTTCATAATTACGCGATGCCTTTAAGAATCAGTCAAATCAAGCCATACGCCTCCTATCTTTCTAAGGAACTAAGTTCCCGCCACATCGGAAAGCTTTGCCAATACAGCGAGGATACCTATGTTTTTGCGTTGTCTCGTGGCGGCAAGCTCGTCTTTGTTCTTGCTGAAGGCGATCCCTATGTCTACGTAAGCCCATCTTTCAAGGAAGGGAACAGTTTTTCCACTTCCTTTTCAATGGCGCTAAGGAAGAGCCTATCAAACGCGGTCATCGAAAACGTGCAGGCCATTGAGAACGACCGCATCCTTAAATTTACCTTATCAGCGGTCAACGACGTTTTCAAAACCGTTGAGTTTTCTCTCATTCTTGAGCTGCTCCCTAATCGCCCGAACCTCATTTTGGTGAACGAGGAAGGAAAAATCGAAGCAGCACATAAGACGAATACTTTAATGGACGCTCGCCCTGTTTTTCGCGGCGTGTCCTATTTGCCCCCGGAGAGGAAGTGCTTAGTCGAAGAGGAAAGCGTGGGATTCGACGCCCAAGCTTATGTAACTTCCTGCATCCAGAAAGAAGAAACCCTTACGGCCAAACGCAAAAAGCAACGTTTTGCAGGGCTATTGAAATTTCTAAAGACCAAAGAAAAGGCTTTGAGCCGAAAAATCGAGCTCATTGAAAAAGACCAAGAGGAAGCCAAGAAGCACCTTGACGATGGGAAATATGGGGATTTCATCTATATGAATTATTCCTCTCTCCCGAAAAAGGCGAACAGCTTTGATTACGAAGGGACGGCCATCGCGCTTGACCCCAGAAAGAATCTCTCCCTAAACGCCGAGGCCTTTTATAAGAGAGCCAAGAAAGCCAAGGCGACTCTAGTCTTGGAGGAAGAGAACAAAGTGAAAGCGGAGAGAGAAAAAGAGCAAGTCCGAAGCCTCCTTTCCCTCATCGAGAACGCGGACGAATCTTTCTTGCTTTTAGCAGAAAAGGAATACGGCTTAAGCAAAGTCGAAAGCAAAGGCATCTCCTCCACCGCCTTGTCAGACGCCGCCCTCCATCCCTACGAGATAGTCAAAGACGGGGTGACTTATCTTTTTGGCAAGAACGCAAAGCAAAACGATTTCCTTTCCTTTGCTTACGCCACCAACAAATCCTATTTTTGGCTGCACGTCAAAGACGATCACGGTGCTCACGTCATCTTGAAGAAAGCAGAGCCCAGCAACGACGAAATCGCTTTTGCCTGCGAAATCGCTTTGCTCGCCTCTAAGAAAGAAGAGGGCGAAGTCATGTATTGCCCCAGGAAAAACGTGAAAAGGGGGAACGTTCCTGGCCAAGCCATCGTAAAAGAATATAAGTCCGCCACATTCCGGCGCATCCGCAAGGAAACGAGGGACGCCTTTCTCTCCGCCAAGAAAGCCAAATAAAAGAATTATCTATCCGGAAATTTCTCGTTGTAACGCTCAATCGCTTGGGCGATGGACTTCTTTGCCATCTGAACGCCATGGATTCCCCCGATTTTCGTTGTCTTCCCATGCTCTAACTGCTTATAGACGGTGAAGAAGTGCTTGATTTCTTCCAATAGATGATCGGGGATTTCTTTGATGTCTTTGAATTCGTTATAAAGAGGGTCGTTCTCGCAGATTGCGATGATCTTCTCATCGACCATTCCAGAATCCGTCATCGTGAGGATGCCAATAGGATAGCAACGGACAAGCGCCAAAGGGACAATAGGCTCACTCGTAATCACCAAAACATCGAGGGGGTCATTGTCTAATCCCCAAGTCCGGGGAATGAAACCATAGTTCTGAGGGTAATGGGTCGCCGTGTAAAGGATCCGATCAAGAATCAAGGCGCCCGATTCATGATCGACTTCATATTTGTTTTTGCTCCCTGCAGGAATCTCAATGCAGGCCAGAAACCAGTCTGGAGTAATGCGCGATTTGGCGATAGAGTGAAGAATGTCCATAAGTCTCCTCCTTAACTAGCCTCAATTATAGTCGATTGGCCAGTTAAGGGCGAAGGATGCCGGAAGAAAGCCTTTCACGCCGCGAAACCTTTTCTTCCAAATTTTGAAACCCATATATAATTTTTTTATGCGGAAAAGATTTTTTCTTTTATTGCTCCCCTTTATTTGCCTCGCCTCCTGCGGAGACGAGAATTCTTTGCTTTCCAGCGACTACAAGCCAAACCCAGAGCTGGCCTACGCTCTACGAAGCGGAGAAAGTCTGGTCAATGGCGAAAGCGGCTACGCCAATCTTTGCATCGATCAGGATCCGGTGAAGGAGATTCAATACGCCTCTTTTACAGGAGAGACCCTTATCTTCTATTTTTATAGTTCAACATGCCATTACTGCGTGGAAGTTAAAGAGGGTTTTGCGGATTTTTTGGAGAAAACGAACCTAAAAATCCTCGCCTATACCAACGCAACCTCCCCAAGCTATCACGACGCAGTCGACGCCTTCAAAACCATTTCAAAAGAAAGCGCGGAGGCTTTCTTCAAAGACTGGGGGACGCCCTGGCTTTTCGCCTACAAAGACGGCGCGTTTTCTAGAATCCCGCTCTATGGCAACCACGCCTCCGCAAAAACCGTCGCGAAAATGATGGACCGGCTTTATTCCTTCCCTTACCTTTATGAGCTGACCTCATTTCAGGGGATGAGCTCTTTCCTAAAGAAAGGCTACCCCATCTTTTTGCTTAATGAAGGCGAGGAGCTCCCGGCCATCATCAAATCTTCCATTCAAACAAGCGCTAAGCCAATAGGCTATGTCCCAAAGGCTTTGTTAAGCGAAGAGGATTTAACAAAAATCAATAAGCAGCACGGCGAATCCTCCTGCCTCCTCACAAGCGAAGGCGATTTAAAAAAGGAGGATTGCTCCTCCTATTTGGAATCTTATTTCAAAAACTGATTCGCTTTCGCGTGGACGAAGGAGACGAATTCCATCCCTTCCTCTTTCGTTTTGAATTTGGCGTAATAATAGCTGTCCCCCATCGCGCCTGAGAGATGCTTTGGGTAACGGCCATGCATGCAGAGCTGATAAGGGTATTTGGCTAAGATCTCATCTTCGCCATGAAGATAGCAATAGCGATCTCTTCTAGCGGAGGTGAAGGCATAGAACTTTTCCTTGTTCATGTCCTCTCGATTTTCGTCAAAGCAGATCACATCCGCGTAGATGTCATAAATCGAGGCGCTTTCAGCGAAGTCGATCAAGTCCGGGGTATAACCTCCGGCTGGGCGCATGTTGCATTCAAGGGCCACGAATTCCCCTTTTTTCGCCAAGCCCGGCTTATCCTCATTCAAAACGAAGAATTCGATGTGGAAGCAACGCTTGGAGATACCAAACTCCTTAACCACCCTCCTCCCGACTTCCAAAAAGGAGGAGGCGTCGATGTCATCCATCGGCAAGGAGAAAGGATTCGTCCAATAAAAATCGTCGATCATGTCGTTCACGACATCAGCGACGGGTACGGGGAAATGATCGGAAGTAGCAAAAACCACCTCGCCCTTGCTGTTGCACACGCCATCAAAGCTGATGATCGTGCCATTCACGAACTCCTCCATGATGTAAGGTTCAGGAAGAGGGCTCGCGAAGAATTTGTCTAGTTCCTCCTCGCTCTTCAAAGAATAAGAATCGGAGGCCCCGACGCCAATATTGGGCTTAACGAAGAGAGGATAGCCGACTTGCGTGGCGAATTCTTTGGCTTTCGCCTTGTCTTCGGGGCCGTTCACGACCAGATGGCGCATCGTCTTCGCGCCACCTCGCTCAAAATATTCTTTCATCGCCGACTTGGCTTTGATGTG
>CAVKPZ010000013.1:0-27524 GCA_963658395.1 Lachnospiraceae bacterium
CCCACGCTTCCAGCTGGAATTTTTCGAATTTTAGGCGGCAACTATAAAACTACCGGCTTTTTGCAATGAGGCCGCATGGATGAAAACCGCATTATTTCAACCCTAATGTATATCATGGCAAAAAAACGGGGATCCTATAATTCCTTTTCAGAAGGCCTGCTTTTTCGCTCATGGACATGGAATCCCAATCCGAGGAAGCAGTGTCTCAAGCATCGCTGTAAGCGCATTCACCATCGCTAAGCGAAAAGGAGAAAAACCATGAACAGAAAGCCAATCCTCGCCCTCGCAAGCCTCTCTTTGCTTGTTGGAGGCATCAGCGGGTGTTCCTCGGAAGGAGGGACCCAAATCGACAAATCCAAGACCCAGATCTATGTGAGCAACTTCTCCGGAGGCTATGGCTCGGAATGGCTCGCCGCGGTGAAGGAAAGGTTCGAGGAAGCCCACAAAGAGGACGTCATCGAAGAAGGCAAGAAAGGGGTGCAGGTCGTCATCGACAACACCAAGAACACCGCCGATACAGAAGCGACGAAGATCCTCGACAACCGGAACGAGATCTATTTCACCGAGCAAAGCTCCTACTTCACCTTGAAGTCGCAGGGGCTGCTAGGCGACATCACCGACGCCATCAGCGAGGTTCTCCCTGGCGAAAGCAGCTCGATCCTCGACAAGATGAGCGAGGAGCAGAAATCCTTCTATGGAATCGAGGAAGAGGGGACAGCCCATTATTACGCGATCCCCCACTACTCCGGATTCTTCGGCCTCACCTACAACATCGATCTCTTCGACGAGAAGGGCTTCTATTTCGCAGCCACCCCGACGAGCGAGCGCCTCGCCGATCAGTTCGTCACCACGCGCAACCCCAAAAAATCCGTCGGCCCAGACGGGAAAAACGGGACCAGTGACGACGGCTTGCCCACGACCTACGATGAATTCTTCAAGCTCTGCGACTACATCGCCCAAAAAGGATGCGTGCCTTTCTTAAGCAACGGTCACAACTACAAAGACTACCTCAACTGGCTCATCAACGCCTTCACCACCACTTATGAGGGGAAGGAGGAGATGAGCAAGGTCTACTCGCTCAGCGGGAAGACCTACACCTTGGCCACCATCGATAACGGGGCGCTCAAAATGGACGAGAACCCGACCGGGCTAAGCACCGAAAACGGCTACGAGACCTCGCGCATGGCTGGGAAGTACTACGCCTTGAAGTTCTTGGAGACCATCTTCTCGAACTCCAAATACCACAACACCAAGATTACCAATAGCGGCTATTCCCACACCGACGCCCAGGCTGATTTCCTCTACGCCGGCAATGACGGAGTCACCGATTCCATCGCGATGCTAAGCGACGGCATCTGGTGGGAGAACGAGGCCAAATCCGTCTTCGAGGCCATGGCCCAGGCCAAAGGGGAGAGCTTCTCGAGGATGAACCGCCATTTCGGCTTCATGCCTCTTCCCCAGCCCACCGCGGAGAAAGCCGCGGAGCACAAGTCGACTCTCCATGACGTCCTCTTCTCCTTCTGCTTCATGAAAAGCAACGTCGACGAAGCCAAGAAGCCCATCGTCAAGAAGTTCCTCCAATTCTGCAACACCGACGTCTCTTTGCGCGAGTACACCTACACCACCAACACCCCGAAGGCCCTCAATTACACGATGAGCAGCGAGGATCTCGCCAAGATGTCCCCCTTCGGGCGCTCCGTATACGAGCTAAAGGCCAATAGCGACATCGTCTACCCCTGCTCCTCCAGCTCCTTCTACGCCAACAACCAATCCAAGTTCGCACCGAGGAACCAATACAGCACCAAGGACACGAACGGGGTCAAGACCACCTTTTCCACCGAGGCCATCGCCGAAAAGGGCCAAAGCGCCGAGAGCGTCTTCGAAGGCCTCTACCGCTACTACAAAGACGAGTGGGCGAACTACAGCAAATAAGGCTTCCTTATGACTCCTTCATCCGCGGGTAAGAAAAAGCCCTTCTTCACGAAGGATCTGCTCTTCTACTCTTTGATGCTGCTTTTCCCTTTGGCCCAGTTCGCCATTTTCTACATCGGGGTCAACGGGCGAAGCTTCCTCTACGCCTTCCAAAGCATCGACACCCTTAGCGGCTCCATCACCTGGACCACAGAGCCTTTCGTCAATGCCTTCAAGGAAATGTTCCAGCCCACCCTGCTCAGGGTTTTGGGCATCTCCTTCCTTTCTTTCGCCTTGACTTACGCGATTGGGACCTCCCTCGCGTTGCTTTTCTCTTACTTCATCTACAAGAAGCTCCCCTTCGGGAATTTCTTCAAGGTCATGCTCTTCTTGCCTTCCATCCTCTCGGCGATCGTCATGGTGACGATCTACCAGAACTTCCTTGAGATCGGCATGCCAAGCATCCTCCATTCCCTTTTCGGGGGCACCTACAAGGGCTTGATCGAAAACCCGGACACGCGCTTCGGCGCCATCGTCTTCTACAACATCTTCGTGAGCTTCGGCACGAGCGTGCTCATGTATAGCAACGCGATGAGCGGGCTCTCGGTGGAGGTAAGTGAGGCCGCGAAGATCGATGGGGCCAACTCCTGGAACGAGTTCATCCACATCGTCCTCCCGGGCATCTTCCCCACGATCACCACCTTCGCCGTCACGAGCGTCGCCGGCATCTTCATCAACCAGATGAACCTCTTCTCCTTCTTCAACTCCACCGCCTCTAGCGAGGTGCAGACCTACGGCTATTACCTTTACGTGAAGACCTTGGACGCGAGCAACAACGAGTCCGAATACCCCTTCATCTGCGCAATCGGCCTCTTGCTGACCCTCGTCGCCGTCCCGCTGACGATGCTCACCAAATACGCCCTTGAGAAATGGGGCCCGTCGGAGGATTGACCATGAATCGACAAACTTCCTCAAAACACAAGAAAAAGGAGAGGATCACCCCGTTATCGATCCTCATCATCGTTTTCTTGGTCCTCTATTGCTTCATCTTGCTCTTCCTTCTTGGCTGGGGGCTGCTTTCTTCCTTCAAGGATTACCGGACCGACTTCCGCATCAACCCCGTCGGCTGGCCGAGCAAGTTCACCTTCGACAACTTCGTCACCGTCTATTCCCGCTTCTCCATCTCCGTCCATAGCGGCAACGACTCCGTGAGCTTCCCGATGCTCTTCCTCTATGGCTTCCTCTATTCCCTTGGCTGCGCCTTCGCCGCGACCCTCGTCCCCTGCATCACGAGCTACCTCTGCGCCAAATTCGAATACAAGCTCTCCAAGATCATCTACCTCGTCGTAGTCATCGCCATGATTTTGCCCATCGTCGGCAGCCTGCCCGCGGAAATCGCGATGGCTAAGCGCCTGGGGCTCTATAACCAAATCTGGGGGACGTGGATCCTCAAAGCCAACTTCCTGGGGCTTTATTTCATCGTCTTCTACAACTATTTCAAGTCGCTCCCCAACGCCTATATCGAGGCCGCGAAGATCGACGGGGCGGGGAACATGCGCATCTTGCTGCAGCTCATCCTCCCGATGGCCCGTCCCCTCTTCCTGACCGTGATGCTCATCAACTTCATCACCTTCTGGAACGATTACCAGGTGCCTCTGGTATATCTGCCAGACTACCCCACGGTGGCGGTAGGCATGTACAACATGGCCTTCCTGACCACCAACGACATCTCCAACGTCCCCTGCCGCTGCGCGGCGGCGGCCTTGATGCTCGTCCCGGTCCTCATCATCTTCCTCGCATTCCACAAAAAGCTTCTAGGCAACCTAACCATGGGAGGTATCAAAGGTTAACATGAAAAAGACATCGCCCCTGCTTCTGCTCTCTCTTCTCTCCGCTTCCTGCGCCGGGAGCGCCTCTTTCCCTCGCTTTGAGAAAAAGTCTTCCACAAGCGAATTCGCTCTGGAAAGCGAATACAAGTTCAACTCCACCTTCAAAGTCCCCACCTTAGAGAAAGACGGGGTGAGGTATTCCTCCACCCTCGAATTCCCTAGCGGGGCCACCTATGCCCTCGAGGAAGTGACCCTAAGCGAAGCGGGGGTCTACCTTCTTCACTATTCCGGGGAGAAGGATGGGGTCTTCTATTCCGAAGATCATTCCTTCCTCGTCCGCAGCCCCTACGTCGAATTCAGCGGGAGCAAATCCTTCGCTTCCTACGAGCAAAGCGAGAGGACCTATGGGAAGCTAGGCCTTTACGTCAGCTTAGCAGAAGGAGAAAGCCTCACCTTCAACCACGCGGCCAACATCTCCAAAGGAGGGACCGTCTTTGAGGGCTTCGTCGCCCCCAATAACGTCGGCTCGATGGATTTCTCGGAGCTCTACATCAGCTTGAGTGAGAAAAGCAACAACGATAACGTCGTTTCCGTGCGCGCCAAGGCGACCAACGGAGGCATCAACGAGCCCTACACCTACTGGGCGGGCAAAGCCAATGACCAGCCTTACGTCGGATACGAGTTCAGCACGCAGACCATCCACACCAACGACGACTTCGGCTGCCCCGTAGCCCATAGTTTCTACGGCTATTACGCAGGGGTGAAAGACCTCCAAGACAGAACCTGCGGCGACTTGACCCTGCAGCTTGATTACGACGCGGAGGAGAAAGCCATCTACGCGGGCGGGGCGCTCATCACCGACTTCGACGACCCGACCTATTGCAGCACCTTGTGGGATGGTTTCCAAAGCGATGAGGTCACTATTTCCCTCTCCGCCAAGGGCTATTCCTCCTCTTCCGCGAACTTCGTGATCCTTAGCGCCCTCGACCAAGACCTTACCCAAGACACCATCTACGATCATGACGCCCCCATTCTCACCATAGATGCCCCAGAGACTTTGCCCCAAGCAAAGAAAGGCTGCACCTACCCGGTTTTCAGCTCCAGCGCGCTTGACGCGATGGACGGGGAAAGGGAAGTGTCCGTCCACGCCTATTACGACTTCGGGAACGGGGACCTTCTTTCCCTGCCAATCGTCGACGGGCGCTTTGAGACGGCGAGGGAAGGCGACTATCTTTTGCTTTATGAAGCCCAGGACAAATCCGGGAACGTCGCTAAAAAAACCCTCTATATCTCCACCGGCGAAGTCGAGGCGCTCTCTCTCGCCCCCAAAGAAGAGGTCGCTCGCTCCATCAAAGTGGGCGAAAGGTATCACTTCCCCGAAATGGAAGGGAAGGGAGGCTCTGGCGAAAGGAAGACCTCTTTCTCCGTGAGCAAGGATGGCCTAAAAGAAGAGGTCTCGGACTCCTTCCTCCCAACTGAGCTAGGGACCTATCACATCGAGGCCAAGGTCGTAGACGCCTTGAACCAAAGCGCCTCTTATGGCTACGAGCTAGAAGTCACCGCGAACGCGGAAGCGATGATCTACGAGGACATCCTCACCCCGAAATACTACATCGCGGACGCTCTTTATAGCCTGCCTAGCGCCACTTGCTACGATTACTCTTCCAACAAGCAAGAAGCGGTGACGATGGACGTAAGAATCGATAACTCCATCTATCCCTATACCTTAAAAGCCGGCGAACTCTTCGTCCCCAAAGTAAGCGCAGGGCAAGAGGAAATCACCCTCACCTTCTCCTACAAGAACCTTTCGATTGAAAAGAAGGTCCTCGTCGTCAGCCCCTATGTGACCGGGAAGGATGGCTTGGAGCGTTTCTACATCGAGAACTACCTCCACACAAGCAACGCCTCCGTCGAATCTCTGGACACCGAGCTAGACATCCTCGCGAAAGAGAAAGGGGACGTTTCCGCCGAGTTCGTGAACCCCATCCTCGCCGAGAACGCCACCGCCACCTTCTCAACCCTTCCCTCCAAAGGAGAGCTCCAGAACCTCGAGGTGTCTTTCATTGACAGCGAGAACCCCGACCAATCCGTGACGATGAAGCTTCAAAAGAAGGGCGACGAGGAAAACGCCTATTACAGCCTCGATAATCGCTCCTACCTCACCAAAACGAGCCTAGCGAAGGAAGCCACCCTCCAATTCTCCTACTCTAGCGGCGTCTTCACCTTCAACCAGACCGGCATCAAGGCGAAAACCTACGATAACGGGGAGCCTTTCGAAGGTTTCTCTTCCGGCAAGATCTATATTTTGGCGAAAGCCAGCAAAGCCTCTTCAGGCACCGGCTTTGCCTGGACCCGCATCGACAATCAAAGCCTCAGCTACTCCTCTAGCGACTACAACCCCCCGCGCATCTCCATCCTCGGGAACTACGGCGGCAGCCACTCGATCCAAGGCGAAGCCACGATCAACGAAGCCATCGCAGGAGACGTCTTAGACCCCAACGCCGTCTGCTACGTGAGTGTCGTTACCCCAAGCGGGGAAATCGCCAAAGACAAAAACGGGGTGGCCTTAGACGGCGTCACCGCGAGCAAGGCCTATGAGATCTCATTAAGCGAATACGGGCAATACATCGCCACCTACAAAGCCGAGGACACCGGAGGCAACTCCGCCGCCTTCATCTACGCGATCAACGTCGAAGACGAAGAGGCCCCCTCGATCGTTCTGGAAAGCGAGCCCGAGTCGGAGATCGCTCTAGGCGAATATATCCGCATTCCTAATATCTCCGCCAGCGACAACTCCGGGAAAAGCGTCTCCTTAAGCGTCTACATCGAATCCCCCGACGGGCGGAGGACGCTCATCGACAGCGAGCACAATAGCTTCAAGCCCGCCACGACCGGCATCTACACCCTGCGCATCCGCGCCATGGACGAGTCGGGCAACATCGCCTACTTGACGAGGACTATCACCGTCAAATGAGAAAGGAGAAAACCATGAGAAAAAGCGTTAAATTCTTCCTCTCCGCCTGCGCCTTGCTGTGCCTGCCTTCTTGCGATGGAGGGCAAATCGGGGAAGTGCTCCGCCCCATCGACGAGAGCGAGGCCCATCTGCAAAAAGGCACGCTTCACGATGTTGATGTCCAAGACAGCGACCTCGTCTTGGCGGACAATGGCCAAAGCGCCTACTCGATCCTTTACGAGAAAGACAACGTGAGCGCCCGAAAAGCCGCAAGCGTCCTCGCCAATCACATCGCCTCGGCGACGAAAGCCTCGCTTGAGGTGAAAGAGATCAGCGGCGAAGAAAGCTATTCTTCCGCGGAGCATTGGATCGTCTTGAACGGGAGCGAGATCCGCGCCCAGGCCGGCATCGGCGACACCAGCAAAGCCATCGGCGTCTCCGGCTACCAGATCGACACCAAAGACAACAGCTGCTTCATCCACGTCAAAGGGGAGCTAGGCTATCAGCAGGGCGTCTTGGCCTTCTTGCGCTACGCCCTTGGCTACAATCGCTACAGCGCAAACCTCACGACCTACACCAAGGTCTTTGACGGCAAAGCGACCCTGCCCAAGATGAAAGTCGTCGAGAAGCCCGACTTCTCTTTCCACACCCAAAGCAACAAAGTCGATTCGATGACGAGCTATGAGATGGGCTTTTTGACCTCCTCGGAGACCTTCTTCACCGACAGCGAGATCAAACCCTTCCACAACTCCCTCGATTGGCTCCCGAAAGCCACTTACGAAGAAGCCCATCCCAGGTGGTACGCCCTAGGGGAAGGGGAAGACGCCCAGCTTTGCTACACCGCCCACGGCGAGGAGGAAGAGTACAAGGCGATGGTCGAAACCGCGGCCACGCGCATGATCGAGAAACTCAAGACGAACACCTCGGTGGGCGCGCTCACCTTCTCCATCCAAGACAACTACACGAGCTGCAACTGCTCCGCCTGTACCTCTGACATCGCCAAATACGGCGCCCCCAGCGGCTCAGTCGTCAAATTCATCAACGAGGTCGATGATTTGGTCCAGGCCGAGCTAGAGAAGCAGGCCGAGGAAAGCAATACCGAAAAGCGCGAGATCGACATCGTCTTCTTCGCCTACCACCGCACCGAGAGCCCCTGCGCCAGCAAAGACGCTAACGGCAACTACGTTCCTAACAGCGAAGACGTCGTCTGCAACGAGCACGTCGGCCCCTATATCGCCCCCATCGGCGCGCGCTACTCCAAGTCCTTCTACGACGACTACAACGAATCCTTCGCTAACGCCATCAAAGGCTGGGGGGCTTTGTCCAAGCGCCTTTACCTTTGGACCTACGAGACCAATTTCTCCTATTACCTTTATCCCCTCGACTCCTATTCCACGATGATCGAGACCTACCGCTTCCTCATCGAGAACAACGCCCTCTACCTTTATAACGAAGGGCAGCACAACCAAGGAGCGACGACGGCCTTCGGGAGATTCAAGGAATACTTCAATTCCATCGCCATGTTCGACGTGAACTCCTCTTACAACCAGATCGTCGAGGACTTTTTCGCCTCTTATTTCCTCGACGCCAAACCCTATATGCTCACCTATTTCCAAGAGCTGCAGGATCAGCTTGCTTACATCGAGGAGAACTACCCCTCCGAAGTCAACGGCACCATCTACAACAAGATCTCGCAGAGCCGCTTCTGGCCCAAGAAGCTATTGGACCGTTGGGTGAGCTACATCGAGCAGGGCAAAGAGGCCATCGCCCCCTTAGCGAAGCAAAGCCCGACCCTTTATCAGACCGTCTACGACAACCTGGTCCTGGAATCGGTCTTCCCCCGCTACGCTTTGCTGGAGCACTATTCCGGCACCTACAGCAACAGCGAATTGCAAAAGGCCCGTTCCGAGTTCCGCTCGGACTGCCAAAGGCTCAACGTCACCATGATCAACGAGAACGGGACGCTAGAAAGCATCTATACGAGTTGGGGCTTCTAACTCACTGCCCTAGAAAGGATTACCATGAATAAAACATTCCGCTCATTCCTCCTTCTTCTCTCCTCCTCTTTTCTCTTAGCAAGCTGCAACGCAGGCGACTCTTCTTCCTCAAGTGTCGTTGAGGAAGGCATCTACCTTAGCCAGAGCTCCCTCACCTTAGAGGCCTACGAGTCTTGGACGCTCACCTGCACATTGGTCGGGAAAGAAGGCACCCCGAGCTGGTCTAGCAGCGACCCAGGCATCGCCAGCGTGGACAGCAATGGCAACGTCAATGCGAAAAAGGCGGGAAGCTGCACGATCTCCGCCTCCCTTGGAGAGCTAAAAGCCTCTTGTTCCCTCACCGTCACCGCTCTTTCACAAGCTCCGCGCATCGTCTTAAGCGAACAAAGCGTCAGCGTCGAAAAAGACGGCACCTACCAGATCGAGGCCTACGCCCTTTACAAAAACGAGGCCAGGGACGATGTTTTGGAATTCTCCCTGCAAAGCGGCTCGGAAGAAGGCGTCGCCTCCTTGTCCTATGCGAACCAAAAGATCACGATCTCCGGGCTCGCCTATGGCCAGGCGGACTTCGTCGTCCACGCGAATGTCTTGGGAGTCCTGCTCACCTCGAAGCTCCACGTGGACGTCGTGAATCCCGACCTTTCCTTGAAGCTAGGGAACCTGAGCCCAAAAGAGGGCGAGTATTCGCTCGACCTAGGGCTCTACCACGTCGACGAAGACAGTCTTCCAAGCGAATTCGCCCCGGAGGTCGTTTTCACCGACAAAGGGGAGCAAGCTTCCTTCGCCCTCACCTACACTTCCTCGGATTCAAGCATCGCCTCTTGGGACGAAAGCCATAAGATCCTCGCCAAGGGCGTCGGGGAAGCCGTCTTAAAGATCGCCTGCGAGCAATTCAAGCTTTCCGTCGAAATCAAAGTCAGCGTCATCAAAGGCGCCTATGAGGTCACGCTCAAGAACATCGACGAGGCGGGAGGGTCCACAAGCGAGAAAGTAGGCGCGAACAAGGCGCCGAAAACCACCCCCTCCATCGAAGGCAAGACCTTCCTCGGGTGGTTTGACGAAGATGGGAGCAAGGTCACTTCCGTCACGAAAGACCTCACCCTTTACGCCCACTATAGCGTCGAGCACGAATATTCGGGGAACGCCGTCCTCAAGAAATTCACCACCGACGCCCAAGACTACACCAAGCCCGAAGGGGTGGACTGGCTATACGCGACTAGAGCCGGCGACAGGGAAGCCGACATCAAAAACGGCTACTACCCCGCCGGGGAGGATGGGACGCAGTGCTTCCTTTACCCCAGCACGATGGCGGAAGTCGCCGGACTTGGCCTGCCCGCCTACGATTTCTCCACTAGCCCCACCGTGCGCTTCCATTTCGGCTTCAGCGACACCGCTAAGGAAGTCAAGCTTAACGGCACCTCGCTAGGAGATGATAGCGGGGTCTGCCGCTACACCAACTACTCCGTCACCATCCGCGGCAAGGAAGCCTCCGTCTATAGCAAAGCCACGGGCATCACCACATCCATCACCCTGAGCGATGATGTCTACTACGGGCGCAAGGGGCTAGAGATCCAAGCCACCGAAGTCGCGCAGAGATGGCTCATGGTCACCCCTTTCATCAATCTTGAAATCGATTACATTTCCGACGCCTTAGCGATTGAATCGAGCCTCCCCGAGGAGCCGATCATCGGCTATCAAAGCCAGATCGACGCCTACAAAGAGCTGCGGGAACTCTATAGCGAAGGGGAGGAAACCCTCTTCCCGATCAGCGAGAAGATGCAGTCCTGGATCGATGGCTACACCGTCTACACCCTCACTGACTACACCAATAACGCGGGCGTCGCCGCGACTGGCGACATTGATGCTAGTAGCAGCGCCTACCAAGAGGCGACGAGCGAAAGCGGCAGCCGCTGGGGAGGGGCTCCCGTCTTTGACGGGGACAGCAGATCCTTCATCGCGAAGGCCAACAGCCTCACCAGCAGCTTCGCCTCAATCACCTTCCCCAAAGTGGATTTCTCCGCCTACAAGACCGTCTCCTTCAGCTTCGGCATGGCGGGCAACATCGGCTCCTATGCAGACCGCTACTTCCTTCTAGGCGACGCGCCTAGCACCATCGAAGAGGCCCCTGAGGCGAGCAATTTCATTGGAATCGCCGTTTTGCCTTCCGCAGGCGCATGGACCACCGCAAACGACATCACGGGGACAATTTCAAACGGGAAGATCACCTTCAAAGGGACGAATATCAGCGAGAAGACCTTCACCCTAAGCGAAGCCATCTACAAAGGGGAGGAGGGATTGAAGCTCAGCTTCGGCAATCTTTGCTATGAATACCTCGTCGTCTCGCCCTTCCTTGGGTATAAAGTCTGATTCGCCTTTGCAACGGGGCTTCTCCTCACAAAAAAGGAGGAGCCAAAGAATTTAAGAAAACAACGAGGTTTTAACATGAGCAAAATCGTGAACGCCAATTTCTGCGACGCCATCCCTTGGCAAAATCGCCCCGAGGGCTGCTTCCTCCCCGTTTGGAGGTACACGGGCAACCCCGTCATCGGAAGGAACGTCAACCGCGTCATCGAGCGCGCTTTCAATAGCGCCTTCGTCTACAAAGACGGGGCCTATATCGGGGTCTTCCGCGGGGAGAAATATAACGGCATGCCCACGCTCTTCCTTGGGCGCAGCAAAGACGGGCTCCGTTTCGAACTAGAGGAGGAGCCCATCCACTTCCTTGACGAGGAAGGCAAGCCCCTTCCTGACAAAGCCTGGTCCTATGACCCCCGCCTCATCGAGATCGAAGGGGAATATTACGTCGTCTGGGCCGACCTTTGGGCGGACGTCACCATCGGGATCGCCAAAACCAAGGACTTTAAAACCTTCGTAAAGCTCCCCTATGGCTTCTTGCCCAATATCCGCAACGGCTCCCTCTTCCCAAGGAAAGTGAACGGCAAATACCTCATGCTCTCCCGCCCTTCCGACAATTCCTCCACCTATTTCGGGAACATCTTCCTCTCCGATTCGAGCGACCTCAAATATTGGGGGAACCACAGATTGCTCCTTCAGCCCAACTGGGTTTGGTGGTGCGGCATCAAAGTGGGCCCCGGCCCCGCCCCGATTGAGACCGACGAAGGATGGCTGGTTTTGATCCATGGGGTCAACAAGAACTGCAACAACCTCGTCTACAGCATGGGGGCGATGCTCCTTGATCGGGACGATCCTAGCAAAGTCCTAGGCGTCTGCGACGACGCTTTGCTCGTGCCTCAAGAGAGCTACGAGGTCAATGGTTTCACCCCCAACGTCGTCTTCCCTACCTGTATCATCCCTGCTTCCGATGGGCGCCTCGCCATCTACTACGGGGCCGCCGACACTTACACCTGCCTCGCCTTCTCGACCGTCGACATCCTTTTGGACCACATCAAAAAGCACCCGGCCAAGAAAGCCGGGTATTGCTAAAGCTAAAACAAGCCTAGCGAGGCTTCTGCCGTCAAGGCGATACGAGCGAAAGCAAAAAAGGGGGATTTCACTGCCGCCATGTCTTTTTGCGGTGCTTCAATTTGCGGAAAACGACCCTCTACAAAGGGAAAAAGAGCCCTCCAAAAACCCCTTGCTATAATTCAACAAAGGAGATTACTTATGACAGCGAAAGACTTTCTGATCGAAGGGGATGGCGTGTTGCGCCTTAAGCCCACCTGGGTGGCGAGGAGCTTTTGCCGGCCAGGCAAAAGAATCAAGCTTCACCCAGACGACTATTACGTTTTGGGCTTAGAAAAAGGGGGGATCGACGAACGGTGGTTCGCCTCGACCACCTGGGCCGAAAACGGGCCGGGAACCCCCGATGACGAAGGACTTTCTTACGTCGTTTCCGCCGATGGGAAGAGCAAAATGCTGCTTCGCGACATGGTGGAGGAGCTAAAAGGGGAGATCATCGGGGAAGCCCTGTGGGACAAATACCACAAGTGGCCGATGTTCTCGAAGTTCTTCGATAACGCCGGGCCCCTTCCTCACCACATTCACCATAGGGACGAGCACGCTAAGCGCGTGGGCAGCAGCGGGAAGCCCGAGATGTACTTTTTCCCCTCCCAGATGAATAACCACGGAGGCGAATTCCCCTATACCTTCTTCGGCCTCAAGCCCGATTGCACGAAGGAAGAGGTCAAGGCATGCCTTGAAAGATTCCCAAAAGGCGACAACCACATCCTCGATCTTTCGCAGGCTTATAGCATCGAGTTAGACACAGGCTGGGACGTCCCTCCGGGAACTTTGCACGCTCCCGCGAGCCTTTGCACCTATGAGCCGCAGTTCGCCTCCGATGTTTACGCCATGTACCAATCCGTCCTTTTGGGCGGGCACTGCGTGAACGAAAGCCTTCTTTGGAAGAACTGCCCGAAAGAGGAGCTGGGGAATTACGACTATCTGCTGGAGGTCATCGATTGGCCGGTAAACGTCGACCCCGAGTTCAAAAAGCACCGCTTCATGCGCCCGAAGTTAGCAAGGGGAGACGAGCGTTACAAAGAGGAATGGATCTGCTATAAGTCCAAGCTCGTCTGCGCGAAGAGGCTCACCGTCTACCCTGGCCAAACCATCGTTTTAAAAGACAACGCCGCCTACGGGTTCATCCTCATTGAAGGGCATGGGAAATTCGGGAAGTGGAGCATCGAAACCCCGACCCTAATCCGCTATGGGGAGCTCACGAACGATGAGTTCTTCGTTAGCGAAGACTCCGCTAAAAGAGGCATTAAGATCACCAACGAGAGCGAGACGGAGAACCTCGTCATGCTCAAGCATTTCGCAGAAAACCCCGATCTCCCCATCGAGGAATAAGGCGCGCGAGGCGTCATTGCTTTTTAGGAGGCAACTATGAGTAAGTGGTACGAAGGAATCTACAGAAGGCAGCTGACGGACATGCACATCGCAGACGATGATCCCCTATATCTAGCGGAATTCGACGAAAAGCATTACTGCGATTGTCTGGAAAAAGCCCACATACAAAGCCCGATGATCTATCTTCAGTCGCATACAGGGCTTTGCAATTTCCCGACCTCCGTCGCTAGAACCCACAAGGCCATGGAAGGAGAGAACAACGCCATAAAGCGCTTGATTTCGCTTTGCAAGGAGCGAGGTATGAAAGTCGTTGGCTATTACAGCCTGATTTTCAATAACTTCGCCGCAAGCGCCCATCCCAACTGGCAGATGCGCTTTAAAGACGGGGCGACCTGGCAAGAGAAGGGCCAGCGGTACGGCCTTTGCTGTCCGAACAACGAGGAATATCGAGGGTTCCTCCGGGACAACATTTTGGAATTGGCCCGCTGCTTCCCCTCTTTAGACGGCATCTTCTACGACATGCCTTACTGGGAAGTCCCCTGCCATTGCCCTTCTTGCAAGGCGCGCTACAAAAAGGAAACCGGAAGGGAGTTGCCGGAAAAAGAAGACTGGGGCGACGCGAACTGGCTCCTTTACGTGAAGAAGCGCCAGGATTGGATGGCGGAGTTCGCTTCTTACGTCAGGAAGCTTTCCCTTGAGGCGATGCCAGAGGTCACGGTGGAGTTCAATTTCGCCGCGGTGATCGGCTGCGACTGGCTAAGCGGATCGAGCGAAGGAATCAACGAGGAAAGCGAATTCACCGGAGGGGATCTCTATGGCGATCTCTACAGCCACTCCTTCACCGCCAAATACTACTACGCCATCACGAAAAACCAGCCTTTCGAATACATGACCTGCCGCTGCAACAAAAACTTGCGCGAGCACACGATCACCAAGCCGCAGGAGATGCTTGACGAGGAAATCATGCTGACGCTTGCCCATCATGGGGCGACCCTAATCATCGATGCCATCAACCCAGACGGGACGCTCGATGAAAGGGCATACGAAAAGGTTGGCAAAGCCTTCGAAAAGCAGATCCCTTACGAAAAATACATGGACCAAGGGGAGCTCTACGCCGACCTTGCCATCTATTTCGACAGCAAGACGATGTTCAAAGCGCCCTACGTGCAAACCTACAACAAGCTCTGCGCCAAGCAGGCCCACAAGACGCTTGTGGAGAGCCACATCGCCACCGCCCTCATCGCCAACGGGGCGATGAACGACCTAGGGAAATACAAAATGATTCTCGCCCCCTGCCTGCAGGATTTCGACAACGAAGAGCCGCTGAAGCTTATCGAATACGTAAAAGAGGGAGGGGCACTATACCTTTCCGGGAAAAGCGACGCGCGGCTGATGAAGGAATTCTTCGACGCGACCTTTTTGGGCTATACCTTTGGGGAGAGCAAGTTCCCCCATGTCGAGAAAGGCTACGATGAGGTGCAGGCCTATCTTTCCCCTTGCTCGGATTACCAAGGCTTCGCCGAGGAGTTCAACGACAAATACCCCCTACCCATAACCTACAAGCTGCCGATCTATCGCCTTAAAGGAGAGGTGAAAGGCAGAATCGTTTTGCCCTACACCGACCCAGACGACAACAGAAGATTCGCCTCCATCCATTCCAATCC
Organism: Lachnospiraceae bacterium; assembly: GCA_963658395.1. Lineage (GTDB taxonomy): Bacteria > Bacillota_I > Bacilli_A > RFN20 > CAG-826 > Alloenteromonas. The sequence continues at coordinate 15,167 of CAVKPZ010000013.1, forward strand.
GCCCGGCATCGTCACGGACATTCCTTCCATCGTCACCACGAATTACGGCAAGGGGAAAGTCATTTGGACGTCCGCGCTCCTTGAAAACGACGAACGGTCCAATTTCAAAGAATTCTTCAAGAACATCGTCCTCAGCTGCCTAACCCCAAAATACCACATCAAAGCCAGCAAATTCATCGAAAGCGTCATCTTCGAAAGCAAAGAGTGCGTCTACATCAATTTCGTCAATGTCGACCCCTCCTTCGAAAAAATCGAAAGGACGATCGAAATGCAAGACCTTGGAAAGGCGGAAGTCTCTAATCTCACCACTGGGGAGAAAATCGAGGTACGCGAAGGCAAAATCGAATTGAAGATCGTTGATTTCGCGATGATTCGGATTTCTTTTTGATCCGTTTCATCCTGAAGGAAAAGCCATTTTCGCCTAGCGCAATCCAGCGAAAGGATGAAGCAGGTATCAAAAAAAGCGCATGGTCTGCGCTTTTTTGATGGCGTGTCTTATAACGAGTCGAACTCGATATCCTGGAAATCAGAATCCTCCCTGCATTCGATGCAGAGGGTGACCTCATCCCCTTTCTCTAGGTCCAAGTAGTTGTCCTGGTAGAGGTATTTGAAGTTGTCTTTGAAATGGATGAAGAGCGATTTGATGAACCCGTGCGCCTTTATTTTAAGCGTCGCGTGCCTCTTATCCGTCTTCTCTAGACTGTATTCGAACTCTTTTTCCGTGGGGAAGTTCTTCCACATCCTAGGGGAGTAGAAACTCTTCTTCCTCTCCCCGTTTAGGAGATAAGACGTATAAAGGTAGACGTCCTCGCCGAAGAGGCTTTCCTCTATTGCCTCATCGAGGACCCCATCCCCCATATCGGAGATGGAGACCTTCTTCTCGAAGATCAGTTCTCCGTTCGCGTGCTTCGCCCCGTATCTCACTTCCCCCGAATAAAGACGGTTCGAGGAGTTATCGAAGAAGAAATGGGTCTTGCCTTCCTTGTCTTGGTAGAAGCTAGCATAAAGATCGGAGAAGGATCTTCTCAAGGCGTAATAGGCTTCTTTGGGCTCGAGGTAATAATCTAGAATCGACCAGGTGGAACTAGGCCAGATGTCATTGAACATCCAGTTGAGGAAAGCCCCCGCGATGGAGCGATGGGCGCGAGAGAACTCCGCCTCGCATCTAAGGGCCTCGGCGTGAGCGAGCATCCCCTTCTTGACGAAGTCGGAGACGTCAGAGACCTTGCCATAAAGGTCTTCGGCGTAAAAGAGCTCGCGCTTAGGGAAGCTCATCTTGATGGAGGCGTAGGGATTGTCCATCAAGCGGTCGTCCCACATCTCGTCCATCGGCCAGAGATGCTCCTCTCCGAAGATCTTGCGGAGGGTCTCCTCGCTAGAAGGGCCCATCACCGCGCATTCGCTGATGAAGGGGACGATTTTGGAGGCGACGAGGCTGCGATACTCGCTCATCCCTTTGGCGAGGGCGAGCTCAAAAGAGCCGGCGTGGGAATCGCCGCTATTCCAATCGTTGCCGATGTCGGTGTAGCTATGAGGCGATTGTCTGCGGTAAGGGCGGGTGTCGTCCAGGTTATAGATGACCCCGTAAAGAAGGCAGTTGACGAGGAAGTCGCCATGAGTGATGAGATTGCCATAGCTCCCCGTCTTCTCATTCCCCCCGCACCAATAGATCAAGGACGGGTGGTTACGGAGCCTCTTGACCTGGTAATTCACCTCCTGGAGGAGATTGTCGACGAAATCCTTGTCGTCCTCGGGGATGTCCCCGCAGGCGAGGCAGATGTCCTGCCAGACCAAAATGCCAAGCTCGTCGCAAAGATCGTAGAAGAGGTCGCTTTCGTAGCTTCCCCCGCCCCAAACGCGGAGGATGTTGAGGTTCATGTCTTTGGCGAGGCGGAGGAGATCGACGTATTTCTCCTTCTTCATCTCGCCGCTGAAGCATTCCGGGGGCACCCAGTTGCTTCCTTTGAGATAGATCTTCTTCCCGTTGATCAGGAAATCGAAGCCGATGGAGCCGTTTCCTTTGCCTTTTTCGGAGATGGATACGGTGCGGAAAGCGAATCTCCCTTTCGCCTCATCGATTTTCTTGCCACCCCGATAGAGGGAGACGACGTATTCGTATAAAGGCTGCTCCCCATAGCCTCTAGGCCACCAGAGCTTGAAGTCCTCGTAACGCAGAGAGAGGAAGTTCTTCTTGCCGGAATAAGGGACTTCGTAAGAACGGAATTTCTTGCTGCCGGGTTCTTCCTCAAGCTCGACGAGGATGCGGTCATCCTCGCTCGGGATCCCTTTTTTGAGGACGTTCAGATCGATGTCGGTCACGTCCTTGGTCGAGTAGTTGGTCTCGATGAAGAGGTTGAGGTTGCCTTGATCGTCGCTTTTGTAATGGACGTCGGAGATCTGATAGAGACCTTTGCTTTCGAGATAGACCTTCCCGGTGATGCCATAGGCGCAGATCTTCGGCGCCCAGTCCCAGCCAAAATGGCATTGGGGCTTCCTAAGGAAGATGCGCGGCAAATTGAAGGTGGCCGCATAGCCTTCCACGTTGATTTTCTTGGCTTCCTCCAAAGTGCTGTGCATCTTCACTTTGAGGACGTTTCCTTCTCTCTTCAGCAGATTGTGGACCTCGAAGCGATACTGGAGGAAAGCGTTCTTGGTGCTGCCAAGATAGACGTCGTTCAAATAGATGTCCGAGAACAAATCGATCCCATCGAAAACAAGGGAGTTCGAGCTTTCGTTTAGCTCCTCTTCGGAGCAATCGAAGCGGGTTTCGTAGATGAAATCCTCGTGCCCAATCCATTCGGCGTCCTTGTAGTTTTTCTTCACGTGAGGATCGCTGATCTTGCCAGCGCGGTAAAAATCCATGGTGATGTCACCAGGGACGGAGGAAGGAATTTTCAATCCCGCCCCCTGCAATGTCCATTGATCCAAATATCTCTTGTTTCGCATCATCTTTTCGGCCAAAAGCCTTAACTTTGGTATTGTATCGTCAAGGGGTCGACCCCATCGGCGAAATAGAAGCAAATAAATGCCTTTTTAAGACAAGGGAGAAGCACCTTAAGTATGGACTTTGTGTTTTGATTTCTCATGAAAAGCGGCTATAAGCAGACAAGTCATTTGCTTTGAACCAACGCCTGGGTCCTCTAACATAACGAGAATTTGCGCGCGTGACATTTCTGTAAGATGCAGGTCTCTATCGCCTGCCTGCTAAACGGCTCTTTCGCCAACCCCAAACCTTTTCCTCCACGCGAAACATGTATGGTAAAATGCTTCTAGAAAGGACGCGACGACCATGGCAATGTATCTCAATCAGAACAACAGCGAATTCATCTCCTACAAGAACGACGACATCTTCGTCGACAAATCGCCCCTCATCAAAGAGACCAACGCGAATTTCAACAAGAAGTCGCAAAAGTTCATGTGCGTCACCCGCCCCCGGAGGTTCGGCAAGACCCTCGCCCTCTCGATGCTCAACGCCTACTACTCCAAAGGATGCGACTCCAGGGAGCTCTTCAAGGACCTCGCGATCTCGAAGGACCCTTCTTTCGAGGAGCACCTCAACAAGCACAACGTCTTCACCATCGACATGAACGGGCTCTACTCGAACCTAAAAGACCCCAAGGACTTCGTGGAGGCATTGAAGAGGAACATCCTCTCCGACCTCCAGGAGGCCTATTCGATCGATTTTCCACCGGACTGCACTCTGGACGTCGCCTTCTCAAAAATCAGGTCGATCTCGAACGACCGCTTCGTCTTCCTCATCGACGAATGGGACGCGGTCTACCGCAAGGCGGGCCGCGACAGGAAGCTCTGCGATGAGTACACTAGGTTCCTCGAAGGCCTCTTCAAGTCAAGCGACGTCTCCTCGATGATCGACCTCGTCTACATGACGGGCATCCTGCCCATCAGGCGCTACATCACCCAATCGACCCTCAACATGTTCGCCGAGTACAACATGCTGAGAGCGCGCGGGCTCGCTTATCTCTTCGGTTTCACCGAGGATGAGGTGAAGGATCTCTGCGACAAGCACGGCGCAGATTTCAACGAGATCAAGAGCTGGTACGACGGCTACCGCCTCGGCGGGATGGAGGTCTACAACCCCAAATCGGTCGTCGAGGCCATCCAGGAGAAGCGATGCAGCAAGTACTGGACCGCGAGCTCCGCGATCGAGGCCGTCACCGACTACATGAACTTCGACAAGGGGGCCCTCAAGGGCGAGATCACGCGGATGCTCGCCGGGGAGAGGGTCGAGCTCAACCCCGACAGATTCAGCAACGACCTCACGAAGGTCGACTCGAAGGACGCCGCGCTGACCGTCCTCGTGCACTTAGGCTATCTTGCTTTCATCCCAAACGATAGCGGCAGCAAAGGGGTCTGCTACATCCCGAACAAAGAGATCGCCGAGGAGTTCGAGAACGCCCTCGAGGCTTTGGATTGGAAGGACATCTACGACCCGATCAGCAGCTCCCCGAAGCTCCTCAAAGCGACCATCGAAGGGGACGTCGAGGCGATCGACGAAGCCTTCGACAGGAACCACAGGGACCTAGCCTCGCCCTTCAACAAGAACGACGAGAAGGTTCTCTACCTCATCACGGTCATCTCCTACTACAAAGCCAGGGACGATTACGAATTCAAAAAGGAGGAGATCTCGATGAACGGCAGGAGCGACGTCTCCTTCTTCCCGAGGAAGCCGGGGTTCAAGCCCATCGTCATCGAGCTCAAGGCCGGCAAATCCCCGGACGAGGCCATCTCTCAGATCAAGAGGAAACGCTACTGGGAGGCCTGGGACGGCTATAGGGGCGACGTGCTCCTGGTCGGCATCAACTACGAGAAGGAGACCCTGAAGCACAGCTCCAAGGTCGAGTGGATAAAAGTCGAATAGGCGGATCAGGCGCCCTCTTAAGCGGGGGCGCCTTTTTCTTGGTCCCACTTATCCGCGTAAATTCGGAAGGGCCTTCTAAAAGTTTGGGTCTGTCTAAGGGGATTAAGGTTTTGCGCTTTCAATTTCCAAACACAAAAGGAGGTAGATAGTAAGGCATTGTGATGAAATTATCGATGACAACGATGTCTTGGGCGGAGAGTTTGATCAATTTGTCCACGTGGCAATCCGGGTTGCGGAGAACCTCTTTGGAAGATTTCGCGTTTCCATCTCTGTCCTTGACTTCGACAATTGCCGTGCCTTGCAACAATTTCGCGACGAAATCGACCTTAAGCCCGCTCGATTTGGAGAAATAAAAATAAGGCTTCCCCATTTTATGAAAGGTCTCGGCTATGAGATTCTCATAAAGCGATCCCTTGCCAACTTTCAGCAAACCACGAAGAAGGTTGAAGGGGGGTGTCCTCGTCAAGCATCGCCCTCAATAAGCCGATGTCGGCCATATAGAGCTTGAACTGATTGTCGATTGAAAAGAAATCAAGTGGCGAATCAATGCTGCCAGAGATCGACCAACCCGCAATCCTTCAGCCAAGAAACGGCGGGCGCGTGCGTCCTTCCCTTCCCCGTCTTAGAGACACAGGAATACATGAATTTCCCGTTCTTCTTGGCAAGCTGTCTAGGAATCGAAGAGAAAACCTCTTTGATATGGGCTTGCTCAAACGGGTTCATCACAATCTCTCCATCCTTGTTAAGATGAGTGCCGAAATCGCTTTGGTAAGTCGCAATAAGTCCTTTTTGGACTTTTCTTGTGGTTTTCATGTCGTTGCTAGACAGGAAGGTGCTCACCACTTCAGGGAGGCCTCCAACGCACATGTATTTCCTAACCGCCTCTAGCATCATCTGATGAATGTAGGGAGGGATGTGCTTTCTCTTGGCGAAGCAGTCCTTAAGATAAGAGATGATCTCATCAGAGACTCCTAAAGCCCGGCAGAATTCCTCAAAATCCATCGCATTCATGACGAGATTGTCCTCGCTCCCCACGGGTATCCCCCGGGAAGGAGCCCGGTTGTATCCTTTTACTCCGAGCATCGATCCAGTCGCGATGACGTCGTATCCGCCGTCCTCTTTAAAATAGCGCAAAGAAGACCTCGCGTCGGCTCAGTCTTGGATTTCATCAAAGGATAATCAGGGTCTCCCCAGGAACCATCGTTGGCTCTTTAACAAGCCTTTCAACTTTCGAAGAGAATGAAACGGACAGGGCGATTCCATCGATATCGAAGCCGCCCTCGAAAATGCTATGAAGGGACTTGTCTTTCCTTAAATCAAGGAAAAAAACATTTTTATAATTCTCTTTTGCAAAATCTTTGACCTCTGTCGTCTTGCCGGCTTGACGGAGCCTTTGCAGAATCAAAGGTCGATGGCCTTCAGCGTTCTTCCATTTCTCAAGTTTGGCGGTAATCTTACGTTTAAAGGTGATACCCATGAGGAAATCATAGAGTCTTGTACACTTTTTTAAGGGAGTTTTTGGTTACCGTGCACTTTTTTCAAGGGGTTTTTGCGACACTACCCGCCTATATGAGCCCATTCGTCTTGTTAGTTGCGAAGCGTTTCTCTAAGCAATGCCATCATCAATAAGAGGCTCAATTTCAATGAAATATACCGCTTTTCATCTCCCCCTAGTCATGAAGTTCTTCGCGCTGGAAAGCGAGGCCATAAGACCAAATATACACAAATATACACAAAAATATTGAATATACACAAATATACACATTATTATATTGGTGACTGGAAGAAAGGAGGCGCCGATGAAAAACCCTTTTAATGTTATGTATGGGATTATTCCCGCAAGTTTGGTCAACAGAAACGATATTTTTGAGCAAATAATCAACGCTTTTACGGACGAAGACGCCCTTGCCTCTTCTTATCTGATCACCGGAATCCGAGGGTCCGGCAAAACGGTTTTGCTAAGAGGCGTCGCAAGCAAACTAAGTCAGGAAGAGGATTGGCTAACGATCGATCTCAACCCGCAAGGGGATTTCATTTCCTCGCTGGCCGAGCGTCTATACGAGGAAGTCAAACGCCACAAGCTCCCGTTCGATTGGTCGATTGATTTTTCCTTTCCAAGCCTAACCTTCCATCTCTCCAAAGAGAAAGAGGCGTTATCCGCGGAAGGCGCCATTCCCAAATTGCTCGACATCGTCGCGAACAAAGGCAAGCGAGTCCTTTTGCTGATCGATGAGGTCAACTCAACGAAGCATTTCAAGTTTTTCGCCAATTTTTACCAGAGACTCATTGGAGAAGGCTATCCCCTATTTCTCCTAATGACGGGGTTATACGAAAACGTCGATGCTATTATTTCGGATAAGGCTTCCTCGTTTTTGTCTCGCACGCCAAAGATAGCCCTCGGCCCCTTGGATCTCCCCCTTATTTCCAGGATGTACCAAAAAGAATTGCTCGCAAGCGAGGAAGAAGCCATAGAATTAACAAAATTAAGCCAAGGATATGCCTTCGCTTACCAGGTCATCGGGAAGTTTTGCTTTGAAAAACGAAAAACGCGCATCGACGATGATTTGCTCCACGATTTTGACGATTATGTAGCAGATAACGGCTACAATGTCATCTGGAAAGGGATGAGCGACCGCGAAAAGAAAATTTGCCTTGCTTTGGCGAAGGCCCCTGCCGAGGCGACCTCCGAAGTCAGGGGCATTGCCGGAATGAAAATGAATAATTTCAATAACTTCCGCGCGCGCATGATTCATAAAGGTTATTTGTTGTCAAACGGATATGGAAAGCTTTCCTTTGCCCTGCCTCGCTTCAAAGAATTCGTTTTGCGGGTCGCGCCTTTCTTCGAATGAAACTCATTCCGATAAGAGAACGCGCCCATTTATGCATAAGAAGGGAGGGGCGTTCGCTTAGTTAGAAATAGAGGCGGCCCCATCTCTTTTTGTGCGTACAATCCACCCAGTGAAGAATGGGGCGTATTTCCTTTCCGTTCTTTAAGCTTCCTTCCGTTCCAAGAAACGGACGCGCCCCGAAGTCGTTTACGTTGAGGTCGCCTATTACGCCGAAACAGGATGCTCAATCAATCCTATAGGAAACGGCAAATCAACCAACAAGGATCCTGACGAGAATTAACGCGCCTCCCCCTTATCCTGCTTTCTCTTCCCCTTCTAGGGGAACGCCCTCATTTCTCTAGGGCCAAAAACACCTTGACCCCCCCAGAAAATCCCTATCATTCCTATTTGACCTGACAAAGCAAAGGCCAAGAGATGAAAGAGAGCAAAGGGAAAGAAGCAATCAAGAAACCCTTCCTATTCCTAGGGCTAGCTTTCATCACGCTGGGGTGCACCTTAGGCTTGAGCTCCCTTGCTTGGTTCGCTTCCCCTCAGACAAGCGCGAGCGTAGGCGAGATGAGCGGAGAAGCCAAAGGCTCCTACTTCGAAAGCGGGACCGGCATAGAAGGTGACCCCTACATCATCGCTAACGCCAAACAGCTTTACTATTTCGCCTGGCTGCAGGACATGGGCTTCTTCAATGCCGCTACCACCACAACGACGGATGAGGGGAGCGAAACCAAAATCCAAACGACCTATTTCAAGATCAAAGATGGCTTATCCGCGATCGACGCAAGCGAATACATCCTCCCTCCTATCGGCATCGAGAAATACCCTTTCGTCGGGAACTTCGACGCGAATAACTGCACGATCACGGGTCTGACGATCTCCAACAAAATCGGAACGGGCTATATCGAGAAATACCCCACTCTTCTAGACACAAGTAACACTAGGCTCACCAAAGGTGATTTCAATAGTTCCAGCAAAGCCAGCATCGTGGGCTTTTTCGGCATCATTGGGCAATACAGCGACACCCCTAGCGTCACCTATGATAGCGACGCCAACGAGGTGAAGAACCTCTATCTAGATGAGATCACCATCAAGACCAGCGATAAAAGCAACCTCCTCATCGGCATCTTCGCGGGATATGTGAACGGGGTTATCGATAACTGCGGCGTCCATTATGCGAAGATGAACATCAATGGGGCCATCTCTAAACTTAGCAAGTTTAGCAACGTGTCAAGATTCACCTTAATCGGAGACTACAACACGACGAATTTTTCCTATGCGCAGGATAAGGATGGTGGGTCGAGCGATTCGGGAGACGAAGGCTATGGGACTAGCATTGACATATATAGCCTTTATAACAAACTAAGCGACTCATTGGGCTCGACCGATAATCCTTTGTCCGTGCCCAGCAATTACGCGATCCCGATTAAATTCGATTCTTCGAAATCAATCACGGCAGGCTCAGGAACAACGACCGTCTCTTCAAGCGGAACAAGCATAACCGCGAGCAACGCATCGGCCATTCCGGTAGATAGTAACGCAACAAATATCGGCTACTACAGCGGCACTCTAAGCGTTTCTAAGGACACTTATTCAAGCAAAGATTTTTCCAGCATTACAACCGCAAGAAATTCTCCAATAAGCTACAGCTCATTAACGGATGAAGAAAAAGAAAAAATACAAAATTTCTTATCTAAACAAACCACCACCGGAAAAAACAGCGATAATGCTATAATTTTAAACGGAACCTCCAATTTTAAGGCCTCAAATCAATCCCGGGCCCAATCTTTCCCTGTTTCGTCGTCGGCGTATACCGTAATAGAAAAAGCAAAAATAGGTTCAAAAGAAATGAACGCTTTTGTTCCAACAAATGGTATTTGGGTTGCGCCAACAAAGCCCGGCAGATTTGAATTCATAGCCGCTGGGACGAGGTCCATTCGGACGGTTGTTTTAATAATCAGATTAGCAAGAAGCACTCACGAAGATTATTCCACGGGTTTCACAAACACATCATATTTGGTTCAGCTTGAGAATGACTGGTCAGGCGGAATGGTGGGCTTTGCAATTGCAGGCTCAAACATTGTTTATTACGGCTTAAACATTACTCAAGATGACATCGATGCAGGTTACGAATATTTCATCACCAATGACGCTGATGTTACAGGATCAATTTTCGGTTACCCTGCTATTTTTTATCTCGACATCGGCACCGATGCAAGCTCCAGTGACACGGACACAAGAACAGTCATCACTAACTTCGATTTCGTAACCAAGGACGGCTCAGGCTCTTTGACAAAGATCAAAGAATATGACGAAGCGACGCAGAAATATAAAACCAATGATGATTACACGCTTTCAGAAGTGACCTTTAAGATAGGGGACACAACAGGAGACGCCATTCTTGCCTTTAGAAGGCTTAACGATACCGTCGGGGTCTACTACTATGAGTCCCTAACCGTATTAACGCCTTCCACTGGCGGAACAAAAACACAAAGCACCAAAGAAGACTGCACCTCCGCTTAATTCGTGGTCTTCACTCCATCTCTGCTTCGTATTTATCGATCGTGAACTCTTTGAACAAAGGTAAAGTGAACTTGATAACCCCTCTGACGTCGTTAACGATGACCCCTTTGTCCACGAGCCTTTTCCGATACGGGTTGAAGTAGCTGCTGCTAAGACCGCAGCTAAGGAGGATGTCTTTCGTTCTGCTGCTTTTGGCTCTAGCGATGCCGTAGAGAATCTCCTGATCCTTTCTCGAGAGTTCCGACCATATTTTGGTGTAGGAATATTCCTCCAGGTAGAAACGGTACTCGCCCAAAGCCTTTTTGTAGTCCCCGTTTTGCCTGCAGGTCAAGAAGCCCAAGGCCTGGAAGGCGAATGCATAGCCCTTCGTGAGCCTTGCCATCGCTTTGGCGTCCTCTTCCGTTAGAGAGAAAACCCCTTTGTATTTCCTTTCGATCTCTAATAGGTTCAACGGCCCTAGCCCAATGCGCGGAGCGCGATAGAGGAAAGCCATTTTCTTCTCATCCTGCAAAGTACGGATATTCTCATATAAGCCCGTCATCAAAAGGAAAACAGGCAGATCGTCTCTAACGAAGATTTGAAACGCGTTTGCAAACTCCCGAATGTTCTTGCTATTGGCCACCTCATCCACGGTGATGAGGACCCTTTTGTTTTGTTTGGCCAAATGTTCCAATATTTTGGAAATCGAGGCTTCTTCATCGGTTATTTGGGTGTCTAGATTGGCCCCAATCGTCACGATATTGAAGAAAGTGAGATTGAAGTTAAGGGACTTAAGAAGGGAGCCGGCTTCGTTGTTGAGCTTTGCTAGTAGGCTCCCAAGCATATCGCGTTCAGGATTGAGCGCGATGACGATCCAGTCTTTTGAAGCTTTGAGATGCTGGGCTATTTCCGTCATCAGAACGGCCTTTCCGCTACCTCAAATAGAGCTGATGAGGAAAATTTGTCTGACAATGGGGGTGCTGGTGAAAGCATCGACTATTTCTTGCTTTTCAATCGGTCTATTCACGGATAGGATTGGATTCTTGCCGAGAGTGATGGTGAATGGATTGTTCATAAGCGCTTTCTCCCTAATTCCTTTACCAATTTCGAATTCCTTTACCAATCTTTACCATTTTTGTATTTCTTTACCCTTCTTTACTATTCGATGTACTGCTTCCCTTAAGGCGCCCCCCTATCGCTAAACCATTAAGAGGTTGGTTTTGCCATTTTGCTGGTTTTGTTAGGTTTTTCTCGACAGGATGCTTAATTAGGGTGCCTAGATTGTTTGACGAGGATTTGAAGATTTGCCCGGAAAGTGCAAGAGGCGTTGAATATTTAGAGGGGGTCTACAGGATTGTAACCGCCGCTCAGCTGAGAGAGAGCCAAAAGGCATATCTTGATCTTTCGAGAACAGAAGACGTCTACATCACCCGCAACGGAAAGGTCTTCACAAAGATCACGAACCCCTATGCGAGCAAGCTCACCATCCTTCGCTCCTTGAAAGGGAGCATCCCGTCCCATATGAGCATCGAAGAAGAGAGAACCAAGAGCCTATGAAAGTTCTTCTCGATACCTGCATCGTCATTGACTACCTCGTGAAATGCGAAGGCTTCGTGGGCGAAGGAGAGGAAATTTAGGAGAGGTGCGTCTGCGAGGAATTCAGCGGTTTCATCGCCTCGGAAAGCGTCTGCGATATTTGTCATCTCTACAGGAAATACTCAAAGGATGCATCCCTTTCTTGTGAAAGGATCAAAGCCTTGCTTCCGATCCTCTCGCTTCTAGATACGAGTAAGGAAGACGTTCTAAACGCGTTTGTGCTCCCTTATGCCAACGGCTTCAAAGACGATTTTCTCATGGAAACGTCTCTAACAGAGGAAACGGACTTCGTCCTTACAAGAAACCTTAAAGACCATGTCGCCTCATCTGTGAAAATCCTCTCATCAAGCCAGTTCCTCCAAATGGAAAAGAGCCTTTGATTCGGGGCCTCGCTTTAGTTGGAGAACTCGGGCCAAATGGAAAAAATAACCTCATAATCTCATCCCCAACCAATTTGGACATCCCTGCGAGCCAATATTCTAAAGACCACCTGAAAATTGGAGAAAAGGGCTGCCACAAACATCAAAGGGGGCAAGCATCGAAG
>CAVKPZ010000014.1:0-27478 GCA_963658395.1 Lachnospiraceae bacterium
ACAAAGCCTATACTGGGTCCATCACGATTACTTGGACGACTACCTACCGCGATAAGAACGGGACCCACACCAGAACCCATTCCCAGACTTTGACTGCGACAATCACGCGCCCCGCCCCTTTTTACCGCACGGACGTCCGCTTGATTTACGGCAACGAAGCTGCCCCTAGGCTCCATTTCTCCCGCGTTCCTTATGGCGCGGATAAGATGAATGAAAAAGAAAGAGACAAGGCCGCGGCGAAAGGGATAAAAGAGCTCCGCTCCCTTTCAGAATCCCAGCTCTCCAAAGGCGCTAAGCACGTCATTACGCCGATGGGTAATGATCATTTCGATGTCTTCTTCGGCGCGACGGACCGCGATGACGAAGCGCAGTTCCGCTTACTGTTCACCCCGCTCGCCCAAAAGAATATCCTCGATCTTATTGAGAACTCCTCGCCTTATGGCGATGACTTCGTGATGGTGAAGGACGGCATGGTGAATTCAGTTGCCTCCGCTCACTCCCAGGGATTTGACTATTCAGCGAACCCTGAGGCTTTCATGGGCTATGACTGGGCGGAAATGAAGGCCAACTTCGTGACTTACTGCGATACCTACATTCGCTCGCTCTTCTTCGATTTGGCGCCCCTTCTTTCTATTCCTTTGTATCAAATGCATAAACCTCATGAATACATTTACCAAGGTTTTGCGTCCAATTTGACTTCTTTTGAGCATGAAATTATGGCAAACGGGATGCCCCCATCTTGTTTCCGCCCCGAGAAGGCAGGGGAAGATTTGCCCCTTATCATCAAAGAAATCAGCAGCAAAAAAATCGGCGAGAGCGATGAAGTTCTTCTTTCCGCTTACTCCTTTAAAGAGACTCCAATGGTGGAGAACGTCACCAAGATGGGCGGAGACGGTCATCTGCATACTATTCCCGTTCATTGGATTAAATATGATCTTGTTAAAAAAGAAACCTCAATTGGCGTGAAAAACGTCGGTGGGGCCCGCAAAGATTTCCTTAAGAACGAAAGCGCGGGATCGCTTGGCGTTTCTAGTCCTTATTTCGAGCGTGGCTTGCTTGCTTTTGTGCTAAAGGGTGGTGCGCTTTCTGCAAGCGATGATTCCCGACTAGGAAATCTTTTCACAAAGCCCAAAACGGGCGATAATAAGGACGTCCAAATTTCCAAGGAGGAATAGATTATGGCAAACGAATTAGACGAAATGACTGGCCCAGTCAATGAAGCGGGCCGTGACGTTCATGTCATTGACAAGCAGGTCCCTGTCAAGACGGACTGGAAGAGCACCCTTTTCCAAGTGGTTCTTTGGTGCCTTGCTATCATCCCCGGCATTGTCTTTGCGGTGATGAAAATCAAAGCGAGGAGCTATCTCCAGCAACTTCAACAGAAAATCCAGCACGACGCCTCTACGATTGACAACTACCAAACTCAAAGAGTTGTTATTCTCCAAAACGCCGCCAAACTACTTGAGAAGTCAGTCGACCTTGATAAATCGACTTTCACTGAGATTGCCAAATATCGCTCTGGCAATATGAGCGACACCGACCGCAACGAACTTCAGAGCAAGCTCGAGAACATCTCCAACAAGATCAACATCGCTTTCGAGAACTACCCGGATCTCAAAGCCCATCAGACCCTTGCGGATTGCATGCAGCAGAATTCCTATCTCCAACAGGAAATCACCGCTGCGCGTGAAGCTTATAACGACACCGTGATGCTTTGGAACACCGTGATCTTCCAGTGGCCGACGAAGATGATCGTTGCCGCTAAAGCCGGCTATACCACTCGCATTCCTTTCACTGCTTCCAAAGAGATGAAAGAAAAGAGCGAATCCGTTCTCTTCTAATCAAGGGATAGCCAAAAGCAAAAAGACCACCGCGCGGTGGTCTTTTAATGTTTCGTGAACTTTTTGCCTTTTTCTAAGGCTTGCCTTTCCCACTTTGGGGTTTCTTCAGAATCGTATTCAGCGAGAAGTTTTTTGTCTTGCTTTGATAAATTCAATTGGCTGAACAGGTCAGGGCGATGTTCCCTGGTTAAGGCCAGTGATTGTTTTTTTCTCCATTTGGCGATTGCTTCATGATTGCCGCAGTAGAGGATGTCCGGGACCTTCATCCCTTCATAATCGTAAGGTTCAGTATATTGCGGATACTCCAAGAGATTGTTGTTGAAAGACTCATCCGTTAAAGACTCTTTGGTGATGGCCCCGTCTAGCAAACGAATGACGGAGTCCGCGATTGCCATCGCAGGGATCTCGCCCCCTGTTAAGACATAATCGCCAATGGAAATAAGCTCGTCACAATAGGAATTTACCCGTTCGTCAATTCCCTCATAATGCCCGCAAATAATCACCAGATCATTTAAAAGAGCGAACTTTTGCGCGGTTTTTTGGCCGTAAGTGTGCCCTCTAGGTGACATTAAAATCACATGAGAATTCGGGTTTTTGTTGGCTCTTAAGGCGTCAATGATCGGCTGACACTTTTCAATTAGACCGGCGCCTCCTCCAATGGGCGGTGTATCGGTTCTTCCGTATTTATCTTGTGTGTAATCGCGAATGTTGACGACTTTGATGGTGGCCACCCCTTTGCCTAAAGCCCGTTTCATGATGGAGTTCGTCGTGAAACCAGAGAACATCTCTGGGAAAAGAGTGAGAATCGTGATGTTCATAGCAAACCAGGAATCACGTGGATGACGACTTTCTTATTTTCCGTATCGACTTCCTTGATAAACTCATCCACGAAAGGGACGAAGAAATCTTTCTGTTCTTCTCTTTTCACGCGGATCGTCCAAGTGGGGGAGTAAGAGAAAACGTCTTTGATTTCGCCTAGAACTCCGTTGGTCTCACCATCATAAACGACGCAGCCAATTAGATCGGCGATGCGGTAATGGTCTTCTGGGATTGGGGCGTCTTCTTTATTGATGTCGAGCTCCCATTTTACGAATTTCTCCGCTTCGTCAATGGAAGGGATTTCCTCAAAACCAAGGATAAGGATGTCGCCTTTCATGCGAACGTAATTGAGAGTGACCTCTTTCCTTTCGCCCGTTTTGGTGCTGTGCAGAGTTAGTTTCCTTCTAAGCTGGAAACGTTCCTTGGGAAAGGAAGTCAAACAAAAGCAACGAAACTGACCCTTGAGGCCGTGCGTGCTTAATAGTTTTGCGATTGTTACGTATTCCATTTTAGAAAGAAACGGCGGGAATTACTTCCCGTCGTCCTCCTGATTGTCTTTCTTTTCTTCGCTGAAGCTCTCAAACTTGAGATGGATTCTAGTGTTGGAATCATCCGCTTTCGAGGCGATGCCAATCACTTCGCGAAGAGCATTGGCGACGGTGCCGCGCTTGCCGATTAGGCGAGCGGTGTCCGCGTCTTCCGCAACGATCAAGACGGTGACGTTGCGGTCACTTCCGCCGGGAAGTTCACGAATCATGATGGATTCGGGGTTCTCGACAAGGGGATCGATGATGGGGTGGAGCAGCGTTGCGTAATCCCTTTCCATCCTTACTTGCCCTCTTTCTTGACTTTGCTTTCGGCGAACTTTGTCATGATGCCTTTGCGGCTAAGCATGGCACGGACGGAATCGGAAGGGATCGCGCCGTTTTTGAGCCATTTCATGGCAAGTTCTTCGTTGATGTCGGCATTGTCGATGCCATTCGCAGGATCGTAGGTGCCGATCTGCTCGATGTAACGCCCATCACGAGCGAAACGAGAGTCAGCAGCGACGATACGATAGAAGGGGTCTTTGTGACGGCCGATACGGGTCAACCTGATTTTAACAGACATGTTTGTTTTCTCCTTTACGGACTGTAGTTTAAAAGCCGCCCTTATGGCTGTCAAGCAAAAAAACTTAACATGCTTTTTCTTCTTGCTTCCCCTATGGGGTGAGAGTATATTTCTTTTTGCGTCGCAAGACGTTACGCAGGCTCCGCTGTCCCCGTCACGGATTATGAACCTGAAGTGAAACCTAAACGCTGAGAAAAGGAGGTAGCCTCATGAACAATCAACTCGTGAAAGAAATTACCGCCCGTCAGCTGCGCCATGACATTCCCGACTTCAGCTCCGGCGACACCGTCCGCGTGTATGTCCGTATCGTTGAAGGCAAGAAGGAACGTCTTCAGATCTTCGAAGGTGTTGTGATGCAACGCCGCGGTGGTGGAATCGCTGAGACCTTCACCGTTAGAAAGATCTCGTCTGGGATCGGTGTGGAACGCACCTGGGCCACCAACGCCCCTTCGATCGCCAAGATTGAAGTTGTCCGCAAGGGCAAGGTTCGTCGCAACAAGATCACCTACATGCGTAAGCTCTCTGGCAAGGCCGCTCGTATTAAAGAAGAGCAGTGATTCGCAATACATCAATTATCAAGTGACGAGGCCCCTGAAAAGGGGCCTTTTTTGTGGTGACGACGCTTGCCCAAAACTTTTTGTGATATTTCTCGACCAACTTAATTTCATCTTTGCTGAAATCAGTGCAATCGGTAAAATTTCAGTCATCATCGACAAATTCCACTTCGTTGCCTTCGCCTTTCTCCCAAACTTCGACTATGGTTCCTAGCGAATCTTTTTTACGTTCCCTTTACTTATGAGGATTTTTACAGTGTCAAATTCTTCCATGTTATTTTCTCCTTCTTGTATAAACATAATTTGTAATAAGCCAAGGTCTTGCTGGCTTTCTATCGATTCCATATTTAGCGATTACGATTGCTCTGTTTCCGTTCGGCCCCACAACTGGCATTTGATAGTTGTGCTCTACCACGCCCCAATTGTTTTTACTTATTGAGAGCAACCGCGCGGTACCACTGGTTATCGCGTTTTGGATTTGGGCATTTAAAGTTGTGTAATTTGCCTTCAATCTGCTCGCGACGCTAAGCCGGAAACCCTGCTGTCGTTGATCGCTGTGAAAGAATTATTAAGCATTGCTTAGAAAACGAAGGATGATTTTCCCAATAGGATTGTTTAAAAAAGGGGCAGTATCTATAATTTCCCCTGTTCTATGCCTGACGAATATCTTGACACAAAAGGAGAACTTACTGGGGACTTAAACCCTAAAAAGAAGCGGAAAAAACGCCGCTGGTGGGATGTGGCCATCGAAGTTTTGATATTCTGCGCCATTGGCTGCATTGCCGCCGCTTCCGCGAATATCCTTTATCTTAAATGTGCCTATGGCTATGCCTTTTTTGTCGATGGGACGTCCATGTATCCTGCTTTGAATGCGGATGCGCTTAAGCTGGAGAAAGACGGCAGCTATTCCAAAGTTAATTGGTCCTCCGGGGCGCAAAAAGAAGGCGATTTCGTGGATTATGGATGGGCGAAGATGGGCGAAAAAGGAATCGCTGAACTTGAGCGCTTTGATATCGTTATCACATATTATTCCAAAGACATGGAACAACAAAAAGATGGTACTTTTGCGGCGAAAAGCAGTGCTTCTCTTAAAGTGAAACGTCTTATTGCTTTCCCCGGTGAAACGGTTCAGATTACACCCGACTTAGATCAGGACCAGCCTTACATTGGCGAAGGGGAAGATAAAAAAGCGAATTTGACAACGCCTTGGGGCACCTTGACTATCACGAGCGCCAGCGGCGAGGTTTCGACCTACCCTTCTTTTTACACATTCGATGATTATCCAGACGTTAATGGCAAAAAATATCGAGATGTAATCACCGCGGACAAACAAACTTACGGTCCGGTTACGATGGCGGAGAACGAATACTTCGTCTTGGGAGACAATCGTGCTTCCACTTATTCTGAAGATTGCCGCTCTGACAAAAACCACGTCTATGATTATTGCCTGCAAGGAAAAGCCTATCTAATTACTTCACTTCGGAAACTCAAAAAGACGGACGGAGGATATGCTCCTGAGTTCGCCATAGACAAAATTCGTCCTTTTTGGAACTATGTTCATCTAGACAATTCGCCTATTGCCAGTACGAAAAAGGAGGCCTCATCCAATGCCTAAGGAAAAAGAGGTTCACTTTTTCCCGGGCCATATGGCCCGCGCCCTTCGTGAGATGGAAAACTATTTAAAGGTTATCGATCTCGTGGTCGAGTTGCTCGATAGCAGAGCCCCTTTATCTAGTGAAAATCCTTTGCTGCAAGGAAAATTGAAAAACAAGGCCACCATACACTTGCTTTCGAAGGAAGACTACTCGGATTCCGCCATCACCAAAGAATGGCTTGAATACTATAAAGGCAAGGGCGATATAGCAATCGCTGGCAATCTTAAGAAAGCGAATTTCCTTTCCTTGCTTAAGACCGCGAGCGCTGGTCTTCTTGCGAAAAAAAGAGAAAAAGAAAAGCGCGTGGGCATGAAACCACAGCCTGTTCGTGTGATGATTGTTGGTATTCCTAATGTTGGCAAATCTACTTTGATCAATAACCTTCGCGGAAAGAAGGTCGCTGCAGTGGGAAACAAAGCCGGCATCACCAGGGCAGAGCAATGGATTAAGCTTTCGGAAGACTTCTTGCTTTTGGACACCCCTGGGGTATTGCCAATGAATTATCCTGATAAATCTCAGGCAATTCGTCTTGCCTTGCTTGGCTCTATGAGAGAAGACGTTCTCCCTACGGTCGAACTCGCGGAACATTTGCTGACCTTTTTACAGAAAAATTATCCCAGTTCTTTAGGCAATCGTTTTGGCATAGAAAACCTTGCAAATCTTGATTTAAATGAGGCTTTGCGGACTATTTCATCTAAACGTGGTCTTTTTGAAAAAGGCGAGCCATCTATTGAAAAAGCGGCCTATCTTCTTATAAAAGAATTCAAAGATGGATTGATTGGACACATCTCTTTGGAGAGGCCTGAAACAAAATGCTGACAAAAGAAAGAGAATACTACAATGATAGTGTAAATTTCATTGTCGGCGTGGATGAGGCCGGGCGCGGTCCTTTGGCGGGCCCTGTTTGCGCGGCCGCCGTGCTTTTTCCAAAAGACTTTGAATGCGAGCTCATCAATGATTCCAAACAGCTTACGGAAAAGAAAAGGGAATCGCTTTACCGCTTTGTGGAAGAGAATGCCCTTGGCTTTGGCATTGCAATGGTCTCCGCGGAAGAGATTGACAAATTAAATATTTATGAGGCCACGAAAGTTGCAATGAAGCACGCGATTTTGGAAATTAAACACTCTTATGAACTTATCCTTACAGACGCGATGCCCATAAAGGATTTGCCCGCTCCCGTTATTCCTATTATTAAAGGGGATGCAAAGTGCCTAAACATCGCCGCCGCCTCGATCTTAGCTAAAGTCACCCGTGATCGTTACATGGTCCAGTTAGAGCAAACGTATCCCATGTTTTCCTTTTCTAAGCACAAAGGATATGGCACAAAAGCCCATATGGACGAGCTTTTTGAGCACGGCCCAATTGAGGGGGTGCACCGAAAAAGCTTTGCCCCTGTTGCCAACTGGAAACAAAAACAATTAAAACTTTTCTGATTTTTTAGTATTTTTGCCTCTTTCCCCTTTATTTAAGTAGTGGAGGAAAGATATGAAAGCAAATGAACTACTACTCTACTTAAGCTGCAAGTACGATGGCGACTGGCACAAGCTTTATCAGGCCATCAAAGTCCGCGAAGGGGTAAGGCCTGATGATGTTGTGGATTTCGCGAAGAAGTTCACCACCCCTTACGTCACGATCGTGGACGAGGACTACCCCTCAATTCTCAAGGAATGCCGTCAACCGCCATTTGTCCTGTTTTACCGGGGGAACATCAAGCTTATAAAAGATTGGCGAAATTGCATCACTGTCGTTGGGTCTAGAGATGCAAAAGCCTATGGCATTGAAAAGTGTCGCGAAATCTCTAAAGACGTTGCTAAAGAAGGCTATACGATTGTTTCTGGCTTAGCCAAGGGCATCGACACAGCCGCTATTCAAGGCGCTCTTCCGCTTGGAAAAGCGGTTGGGGTCCTCGGGACCGGTCTAGGCATTGCCTACCCAAACGAAAATCGCGACCTGCAAGAGATGGTCGCCAAGAAGGGGCTGGTTATCACTGAATACCCAGATGGTGTAGGCGTGAAGCGCGAAAATTTCCCTTGTCGGAACCGCATTTTAGCTTCCTTAAGCTGCTTGACTCTTCTTGGAGGCTCAGCCGTGCACAGTGGTACCCTCATCACCGCCGGTCTAGCCACCGATATGGGAAGGGAGGTTGCCTGTTTGCCGTATCGCGCGGATGAAGGCAATTCCAACAATCTGCTTATCCAAACCGGGGCTGCCCTCGTTCAGAACGCGGAAGACGTTTTAAACCTCATTCGACCCGTAGTGTGAAAATTAATTTTTCATTCTTATAAATAATTACTTTATTTATATAAGGAAAACGCCTCTCTTTTGCCTTTGACAAGGTCCTAAAAACGCTTATATTCTTTGCCGTCCATGAAACTAGTTATTGTTGAATCCCCCAAAAAATGTGAAACCATCGGCCGTTACTTAGGCTCTGATTTTAAGGTTATGGCCAGCGAGGGCCACATTCGCGATCTCTCGACCCACGGGAAAGGCGGTTTGGGGATTAACATCGAAAAAGGATTTGTCCCCGATTGGGAGATCCCTTTAAAGAAAAAAGCTTTGGTCAGCAAACTTACTGCCGCCGCGAAAAACGCGGACGAGGTTTATCTTGCAACCGACCCTGACCGCGAAGGGGAGGCAATTTCCTGGCACTTGGCCAATGTTTTGGGCCTTCCGATTGAAAGCACTAAGCGACTTCAGTTCCATGAAATCACGAAACCCGCCATCTTGGCGGCCTTAGCGGAGCCGAAGACGATTGATCTTAATCTTGTCGGCGCCCAAGAAACGCGCCGTCTTGAAGACCGCATCATTGGTTTCCAGGTGAGTTCTCTTTTGCAAAGAAGGATCGGCGTCCAAAGCGCAGGACGCGTCCAAAGCGCAACTCTTAGGATGGTCGTAGATCGCCAAAATGAAATTGATTCCTTCGTCCCTTCTGAATACTGGGTCATTGATCTTAATGTCAAAATCGACGGCAAACTTTACAAGGCTACCTTAACAAAAGTAGATGGCAAAGCCGCAAAGATCTCTTCGAAAGAAGAAGCGGATGCCATCTTAGCTAGAATTCCCGCTGGCCTCGTCGTCTCTAGCCTTAAGAAAGAGGAGAAAAAAATCTTCCCCAAAGCCGCTTTTACGACCTCTTCTATGCAACAAGAGGCGTTCTCAAAGTTCCATTTTTCCAACGCCAAAACCCAGTCTGTTGCCCAAAAACTCTATGAAGGCGAAGAAATTAACGGGGAGCATGTGGGCTTAATCACCTACATGCGTACGGACTCCACCCGTATCTCGCCGGAGTTCTATCATCGCCACGCCGTTCCTTTCATCAAAGAAACTTGGGGTGAGGAATATCTCGGGGCGCTTCGCCAAGCAAAGACGGGCAAAAACATTCAAGACGCTCACGAAGCGATTCGTCCGACCGGTACCCATAGAACGCCAGAGATGGTCGCCAAATACCTTCCCTCCGATGAAGCCAAACTTTATCGTTTGATCTATTGCCGTGCCATGGCTTCTTTGATGGCGGCAAAAAAGATCGAAAGCACCTCCGTCACCCTCAGCGGCAACGGGCTTGATTTCTCTTTGAAAGGTGTCCGCACTTTGTTCCAAGGCTTCGAAGCCGTTTACAAGGAGTTCGATGAGGACGATACCGCTTTGCTGCCCGAAATCAAAGAGAACGACGCCTACCCCATTTCAAGCATCAACCCTCAGCAGAAATTCACGAAACCTGAGCCTCCCTACAACGAAGCCTCTATCGTCAAGGCGATGGAAGAGAAAGGAATCGGGCGCCCGTCCACCTATGCCACGACGATCGAAACGCTCATCAAGAGAAAGTATGTGACCGCCACCCGTGGCGTTTTGACTCCAACCGATGCAGGCAAGAAAGCCGTCTTGGCCCTTCAGCAATACTTCCCCGATATTGTCTCCACCGACTATACCGCTGATATGGAGCGCAAACTCGATAAAGTGGAGGAGGGAAGCGAGACTTTCCTTCAAGCCATGAGCGAATTCTACGGACCGTTTCAGAAAAATTTCCTCGAAGCGAAAGAGAAAATGCAAAAAGAACCCGACGAAGAAACCGGGGAGATGTGCCCAGAATGCGGCCATCCTTTGGTAATCAAGCATTCTCGCAATGGTCAGACCTTCATCGGTTGCTCAAATTACCCCTCTTGCCGCTACATTAAGAAAGATCCCAAAAAACCCGATGAACCCGTGGGAGAGAATTGCCCAGAATGCGGGAAGCCTCTCATCTACAAGACGAACAAAAAAGGCGAGAAATTCATCGGTTGCTCCGGTTTCCCGACTTGCCACTACACCCGTTCAATGGATGGGAAAGTGGCAGCCCCGAAAAAAGTCTATACCGAAGCGGACTACGTAAAACCATGCCCTCGCTGCAAGACGGGACATTTGGTCATCCGCCAAGGAAAGAGGAAACAATTCCTGGCCTGCACCAACTTCCCGAAGTGCCGCTATATGGAGTGGCTCGACAAAAAAGAGAAGTGAGAATGGAGAAGAAAGCAACCATCATAGGAGGGGGCCTTGCCGGTAGCGAGGCCGCCTTTTATTTGCTAAAGAAGGGCTATGAGGTAACCTTGTGTGAACGTCGGCCCGAAATTTCGGACGGCGCCCATGAGACGGGCTTGTTTGGGGAACTTGTTTGCTCCAATTCTTTGAAGTCTTCGAAACTCGACAATGCTTGCGGCTTGCTGAAAGAAGAAATGAGGAAGATGGGCTCTATCACGATGGAGGCTGCTTCGACTTGTTCTGTTCCTGCTGGCGCCGCTTTAAGCGTTGACCGCACCCTTTTTGCGGAGAAAATCACCGCAATTCTTAATTCTTTTCCCTCTTTGCACGTAATTCACGAGGAAATCCAGTCTATCCCCGAAGGGGACGTGATTCTTGCCACGGGCCCCTTAACGAGCGTTTCTTTGCTCGAAGAGCTTTCCGCTTTGGTCGGAGAAAAAAACCTTTCTTTCTTCGATGCGAGTGCCCCGATTATCAAAAAAGAGAGCATCGACTTCACAAAAGCTTACTACAAATCCCGCTACGAACAGGACGACTCCTCTTACATCAATTGTGCTTTCGGAAAAGAAGAATACCTCAGGTTCGTCCACGAACTCACCCACGCCGAAAAAGCGTTGCTTCACGAATTTGACACCAAATATTTCGAGGCCTGCCTTCCGGTGGAAGTGATTGCTTCTCGCGGCGAGCAGACCCTCCGCCATGGTCCTTTGAAACCCTTTGGCCTTTGGGATGAAAACCATCCCCACCCTTATGCGGTCTGCCAGCTGCGCCAGGACACAAAACTGGGGGATTGTTATAACCTCGTTGGCTTTCAAACGAACCTCACTTATCCCGAACAACGTCGGGTTTTTCGCATGATTCCTGGCTTGGAAAACGCCGAATTCATCCGCTATGGCTTGATGCATCGCAATTCTTATATCAACGCCCCTTTAGCTTTGAATCCCGATCTGTCCTTGAGAAACAAGCCCTCTTGCTATGTGGCTGGGCAGCTTTCTGGCGTAGAAGGGTATGTGGAAAGCGCGGTCACCGGCATCATTGCTGCTATCAATCTCGACCGCAAATTGAACGGAAAGGAGTATTTTGGCGTGCCCGCTACCTCGGTGACCGGCGCTTTGCTTTCTTATCTTGCCCAAGCAAGCGGAAAATACTTCTCCCCCATGAACGCCAACTGGGCTTTATTGCCCAATAGCGATAAACATCATCGCGACGAATCCATTCAAAACGCTCTTTTTGCGATAGACTTCTATTGGAAGAAAGCCAATGAATAAGCCCGAAAAAGAATTTCTTGATTACCTCCGTTTTCAAAAGAACTACACAGACCAAACTTTGGACAGCTACCAAAGGGACATCGATAAATTTCAGAATTTCTTAGACAAAGAGATGATTCTTTTCGATCAGGTCAAAGAGAAGGACATCGATAATTTTCTGTACGACGAAATCTATGGGCAAGGCATCTCCCATCGCTCCTGCAAAAGGAGAATGTCCTGCTTGAGAGGCTATTACACTTTTCTTAAAAAGCACGGATACGTCGAATCAAATCCTTTCCAAGGAGCTTCCTCTCCTAAAGCCGAGATTAAATATCCGAAGACGCTTTATTTGGAACAGGTGGAATCGCTTCTTGCATCCAATGCCAGGCGGAACGATGAGCTCATGGAACGCGATCAGGCTATCCTTGAGCTCCTTTATTCCTCGGGACTACGCGCTTCGGAACTTGTGGGCTTGACCTATCGACAGATTGATTTCAGAGTCCGCTCAATCCGTGTCAAAGGCAAAGGCAATAAGACGAGGATTGTCCCTTTTTCGAAGTCGGCGGAAGCGTCTATGAAGCGCTATCATGATTCCTCTCGCCCTGCTTTGCTCGCCAAATCCAAGGCAAGCATCAAAAGCGACAAGTTTTTTCTCAATGACCGGGGCGAAGGCTTAACGGTGAGGGGGCTTGAATACATTTTGCGCGCTGTCGAAGAAAAAACCGGCGTTTACTTGGGCCTTCACCCCCATGAACTTAGACACACTTTTGCAACTCATCTTCTTGAAAATGGAGCGGATTTGCGGCTTATTCAAGAACTTTTGGGCCACGAGACTATTGACACGACCCAGGTTTACACTCACGTCAGCAAAGAAAAGATGAAAGAACAATACGACCAGTTCTTTCCCCAAAGGGAAGGAAAACTCCCCGGCGAAGATAAGTGACCGTTCGAAAATAACCCTTCTCACTCGCTAGGCGAAAGAGTACAATCCTTCTCGGCTCGCTCCCGAAGGGAGATGAGTTAATACGCACCTCGTGGATTCAGCGCCGTGTTCCTACCGGGCCGAAGCAGGCTCAAAAATCGGTTAGGTGGTCAGCTGTTCGAAACGGGGGAGGCATAAACAAATGGAGGTCACCAAGAATGAGTGACGAAACGAAAGTCGAGGCTGTCGTTGACGCAGCCCCAGCGGTAGAAGCCGCGCCGGTCGAACCGACCATGGCGGAGATCATCCGTGATCCCAACGCCCCCATCATCACGATGAAGAAAGCCCTTGATGCGGGCTGCCACTTCGGGCATCAGACCCGTCGTTGGAACCCCAAGATGAGCAAGTTCATCTATGGCGCTCGCAATGGCATTTACATCATCGACCTTGCCAAAACCGTCTCCAAGACCGAAGTCGCGTTCAACGCCCTTAAGTCCATCGTCGATGCCGGCGGAAAAGTTCTCTTCGTTGGCACCAAGACCCAAGCCCAGCAGATCGTCATTGACGAAGCCGTCCGCTCTGGATCTTTCTACATCACCAACCGCTGGCTCGGCGGAACCCTCACCAACTTCCGCACCATCCAGGGCCGCATCAAGAGACTCCGCGAGCTCGAAGAGGCTTCCGAGAATGGCTCTTGGGACAAGCTCCCCAAGAAAGAAGTTGCTCTTCTTCGCAAAGAACTCGCCAAGCTTCAGAAGAACCTCGAGGGCATTAAGGAAATGCGTCGCGTTCCTAACGCGATTGTCCTTGCCGATCCGACCGTTGAACACAACGCCGTTCTCGAAGCCCACAAGCTCAACATCCCTGTCTTTGCAATCTGCGACACTTCTGACGACCCGGATGTGGTGGACTTCCCCATCCCGTCCAATAACGATGCCACCTCTTCCATCAAACTTCTAATCGGCGCCCTTGCTGACGCCATCGTCGAAGCTCGCGGTGGACTCACCAATGTCGCTCACGTCAAAGATGAGGGCGAAGAAGCCACCATGCAGGATGCGATCAGAGTCGCTGATATCGCCGCCGAACAGCACCGCGCCGCTGTCCGCGCCGCCCGCAAGGCTCGCGAAGAGCGCTATGCCAAGATGCAAGCCGAACGCAATGCTCGCTTTGCCGCCCGCAAAGCCGAAGCCGCGAAAGCCGCTTCTGCCAACAAAGATGGCGCTGCTGCGCCTGCCACCACGGAGGAAAAGAAGTAATGGCCGTCACGATTCAATCGATCAAGGCTCTTCAGGATCGCACTGGCGCCGGCATCATGGACTGCAAAAAAGCCCTTGTCGAAGCCAATGGCGATGAAGAGAAAGCCATTGACATCCTTCGTGAGAAGGGTATCGCCAAGGCTGCCGCGAAAGCGGGCAGAACCGCCGCGGAGGGCGTTGCCTCCATCGGCCTTAGCGATGACAAGAAAACTGCCGTCGTCGTCGAAATCAACTGCGAGACCGATTTTGTCTCTGGCTCTCCGAAATTCCACGAGATCGTCGATAAGATCGTTGCTCGCCTTCTCGAGAAGCAACCCGCTGACCTCGAAGGTGCTCAGAAAGCGACTGAAGACATCTTCACCGATGCCGTCGTTGCAATGAGAGAGAACTTCGTCTTCCGTCGTTACCTTATCCTCCACGCGAATGGCGAGGAGGCTTTTGGCAAGTACATCCACGCTGGCGGCAAGATTGCTGCTCTTGTTGAGGTTAGCAAAGACATGGGCGATGAGATCAACAAAGGTCTTGCCATGACCGTCGCCTCCTCTTCCCCGGAATATCTTTCTCTCGATGATGTACCAGCCGAAGCGAAGGCCAGGGAACTCGCGATCGCTGAAAAGGAAGTCGCCGAAGATCCGAAGCTTGCTTCCAAACCCGATCAGGTAAAAGCTACCATTGCTCAGCGCAAAGTCGATTCTCGCCTTGGCGATGCTTGCCTTGGCAGCAAAGCCTACGCGCTCGATATGTCTGGCAAGCTCAGCGTTGATCAGCTCGCGAAAGAAAAAGGCTTCAAGATTATCACCTTTGTCCGCTACGAAGTCGGCCAACTCTCCAAGTGATCTTATAGCTCTCTATGCCCCTTGGCTCCAACCGGGGGCTTTTTCTATCCCTTTCTCTTTATTCGTGCGCCCGTTCCGTTATAATAACCCCCGGTATGAAACCCATTTATAAACGAATCATTATCAAGCTCTCCGGCGAGGCTTTGGCCGATGCAGCTGACGGTTCAATTTTTGACAAAAGCAAATTGGAAAACATCGCGAATGTTGTAAAACAAATTCATGATGCTGGCGTGCAAATCGGCATCGTCGTTGGTGCCGGCAATATCTGGCGAGGACGCATGGCGGATAAGATCGGCATCGAGCAAGCTCAGGCTGATTACATGGGGATGCTCGGCACCATCATGAACGGCATGGCGATTCAAAACGCCCTTGAGCAAAAAGGACTTGAAACTCGCGTGATGTCTGCAATCAACGTTCCTCAATGCTGCGAACCCTACCTTCGCAGAAAAGCAATCGCTCATATGGAAAATGGCAAGATAACAATCTTCGCCGGCGGAACGGGCAACCCTTATTTCACGACCGATTCCTGTGCTACCTTGCGTGCTCTTGAGGTGAAGGCCGACGCTATTCTTATGGCTAAAAACGGCGTCGACGGCGTCTATGATTCTGATCCCAGGAAAAACAAAGATGCCAAATTGCTGCCTGAGTTGACCTATCACGAAGTGGTGGAGAAACAACTTTGCGTCATGGATTTGACCGCGGTCGCAATGCTTGATGGCAAAGACGTCGTCGTGCGCGTGTTCAATATGGATAAGCCTTCTTCCTTCTTAGATGTGCTTGAAGGCAAAAAAATCGGTACAATCATTCATAAGGAATAAACGATTAAAGGAGAATGCATTCATGGATCCCTACGTTAAAGAAGTAACCGACAAAATTGGCAAGAGCTTAGAAAGCTTCCGCACTGGTCTCACGAAGCTCCGCTCCGGCCGGGCAAATCCCGCCATGCTTAACGGAGTCACCTGCGATTATTATGGAGAAAAAATGGAAATTTCTTCCCTTTGCTCCATCTCGATGCCTGAGCCCCGCCAGCTTCTTGTGAAGCCTTATTCCAGAGAAGACATCAAAGCCATTGCTGCGGGAATCGCTGCGGCGAATCTCGGCATTAATCCCTTTGTTGAAGCCGATGCCATCCGCATCGTCGTCCCCCCAATGACTGAGGAAATTAGAAAGGATACCGCGAAGAAGTGCAAGGCACTTGGCGATGACGCTAAGGTCTCCATTCGCAACATTCGTCGCGATACGCTTTCTCTCTTAAAAGATGATGACACCTATTCCGATGATCTTCGTGACCGCCTTGAAGACGAAATTCAAAAAGAGGTTGACAAAGGCAATAAGGAAATCGACTCCATTGTTGCTGAGAAGACCAAGGAAATCATGACCATCTGACTTGGAATGAAACAAAGCAGGACCGCCTCCTGCTTTTTATTTTGCCTTGGTTTTGCGGGGATTTTGAAAATACCTACAGTCCCGAAATCAGAACGCTGCTTTGCCATAAGACGATTTGTCGATAACTCCGCCATGGTTCCCTTTAAAAGATAGCCCTTTGGGCTATATAATCTTCAACAATGAAATCCAAAGCCAGCTCTAACTTCAAACTCACGAAAAAATGCGATCACGTTGCTTTCATCATGGATGGCAATGGTAGATGGGCAAAACTTCGCGGCTTGCCACGCCATTTCGGACACCATGAGGCCTGTAAACGCATCATTGAAATCTTTGAGACCTGCCGCGAGTTCAATATCAAATACATGTCTGTCTATGCTTTCTCGACCGAGAACTGGAACCGCCCCCAAGAAGAGATTGATCACTTGATGGATTATCTGGAGGAGTTCTTTCATAAAGAGATTGATTATTTGGATTCCATTGGCACGAAAATTCGTGTTTCTGGCGATCTTTCTAGAATACGTGAGCAGACCAGAGCCGTCTGCCAAAAC
The DNA here is from genome assembly GCA_963658395.1 of Lachnospiraceae bacterium. Classification (GTDB taxonomy): domain Bacteria; phylum Bacillota_I; class Bacilli_A; order RFN20; family CAG-826; genus Alloenteromonas. Next base: position 16,687 of record CAVKPZ010000014.1, read on the forward strand.
GCGATTGACCGGACGAAGAATAATTCCACCTGGGTCATTAATGTTTGCCTCAATTATGGTGGAAGAGACGACATTGTCCGAGCTGCAAAGAAAATGGCGGAAGACTATAAAAGCGGTGTCATCTCCGATCTTTCCAAGATCGATGAGAAGAAATTCGCCGCTTATCTTTACACCGCTGGCATGCCCGATATCGATTTGATGATTCGCACCTCAGGGGAACAACGTCTTTCGAACTACCTGCTTTTCCAAAACGCTTATGCCGAATTTGTATTTACCCCTACGAAATGGCCGGATTTCAACCGCAACGAATTCATCAAATGCCTAAAGGAGTTTCAAGAGAGAAATAGACGTTACGGAGGCTTGAAGAATGAGTGATGAGCAGCAAGATTTAGAAACCAAGAACCCCGTCAAAGAAGAAGATTTTCCTGAAACCGTGAGGGTGGGTTCCCTTGAAGTTAACAAAATCTCCGAGAAGGGCAAGAAGTCCATCCGCGCCCGCGTAATCGTGGCCCTTATCATGATTGCTGTCGTTTTGCCTTGCCTCATTGTCGGAGGCTGGTTCTGGTTCGCTTTAGTCACCGTGGTTGGCACTTTGACGGGTTATGAAATCGTGCGCGCCCCTCAAAAAAAGGCAAAATGGTACATCTATCTCATCGTCTATGTCTTCCTTTTCTTAACCGTTAATTGGGCCTTCTTCAAAAATTATGGGGATGGTCTCGTTTCTCAATATGAGGAAAGCGGCTATATTACGGATTTTTCTTTCTCGCTTGAGGGGGATTATTGGTCGAATGGGTTCGGAACGAATGGCAGCTCTATCAGCGTTTCCCCAATCGTTCTTGGGGCGATGATCTTGATTTTCTTCTGGCTTTCCATCGCCCAAGAAACGTTCTCTTTCACCGACATTTGCTATTACTTCACGATGGTGGTGCTTGTCGGGCTTGGGCTTCAGTCGGCGATGTATCTTCGCTACGTGCCTTTTGTCGCCAATCCAAAATCTCTTATTGTTTGGGGGACTAGCGATCCAGGATTCCGCTATTTCCAAAGCATAGAGCTTGTCGTCTTTGCTTGCTTGGGCGCTTTGCTTAACGACACGTTTGCTTTCTTTGGCGGGGTACTCTTCGGCCGCCATCATATGAATCCTAGGGTTTCCCCGAAAAAAACCTGGGAAGGTTTCTTCATTGGCTGGGGAATGACCTCGGTGATTCTTTGCCTCTACGGGCTTGTGCTTTCTTATTTTAAGCTTGACATGCTACCGGGCGTTTTTGATTTACGGCATTGGTACATGATTGTGATTGCCGCTCTTCTTGCTCCTGGTCTTGGCGATTTGGGCGACCTTTCCTTCTCTTTGATTAAGAGGCATTTCGGCTTTAAGGACTACAGCCATATCCTTGGACCTCATGGAGGAGTCCTTGATCGCGTGGATAGCTGCATCTTTACGATTCTTGGTATTTCGGTAATCGTGATGATTGGCATCTATTGGATGGAACCGGAAGTAGAACCTCTTTTATCGGCTTCTGGCTTTATTTTATGAAGGAAGTATTGCTTTTGGGGGCTAGCGGTTCGATCGGAACCCAAAGCCTTGATGTCTTAGAAAAGCACCATTCGGAATTTTGTTTAAAAGGCATTTCGATTGGCCATCAGGTTGCCAAAATACCCGCAATTCTCAAGCGCTTCCCCGGCATCAGTTATGTTTGCGTGCAGGAAGAAGAGGATTTTAATCGTTTAAAGGAAGAATTCCCCTCTTTAAATTGGTTCTTCGGAGATGATGGCTTAGTTTCTATCATTCAAGAGTGCCCTTCCCAAATGGTGGTGAACTCCTTGGTTGGTTTTGCGGGCCTTGTTCCTTCCTTGGCTGCTTTAAATGAAAACAAGATCCTCTGTCTTGCAAATAAGGAGTCCCTTGTTGTGGGGGGTGAGCTTATTCAAAAGGCTTTGGATAGCGGCAAGGGCAAACTCTATCCCATCGATTCGGAGCACGTCGCTATTGCCAAACTTCTCTCATGTATTGAGCCTGAACAATTAGACAAAGTGCTTATCACAGCTAGCGGTGGCTCTTTCCGAAGCAAAGGAAGGAAAGAACTTTCCGATGTCACCCCGGAAATGGCTTTGGCCCACCCGACTTGGAGCATGGGCGCCAAGATCACCATCGATTCCGCCACCATGATGAACAAAGGATTCGAGGTCATTGAGGCTGTTCGGTTATTTCATCTGCCCTTAAATCAAATCGAGATTTTGATGCATGACGAGTCTTGGGCCCACTCCCTTGTTTTACTGAAAGACGGGACTTACTTGGCCGACGTCTCAAAGCCCGATATGCGCGGGCCGATTGAATATGCCCTCATGACCGGAAACGTGGACTTCACCCCGGTTAAGGTTAGAAAACTAAGTGAATTAGCGCCTTACCACTTCCATAAATTCGATTCAAAGCGCTACTTGGCTCCTGACATTGCTCTTGACGCTTATAAGGCGGGGGGAACCTGCACGGCTGTTCTAAATGCGGCGAATGAAGAGGCGGTGTATGCCTTCTTGAACGGGAAAATCGGATTCTTGGACATCGATACTTTTGTTCGTAGCGCAGTTGCTTCTATAAATGTGATTCAAAATCCGTCCTTAAGGCAAATACGAACCGCGGACGCTTATGCTAGACTATTTGTCCAAAAGAAAATTGAAAGGAGAGGGACATGAGTCAGATATTCATAACCATCGGAAACATTGTCTTAATGCTCGTCATCCTTGGCGTGCTGATTTCTATCCATGAAGCGGGCCACTTAGCCGCCGCGAAGGCGTTTCATGTCTACTGTTTCGAATATTCCATTGGCTTTGGCCCAGCCATTTTTAAGAAGAAACGGAAGAAAGGTGAGACTTACTTTAAACTTTGCGTTCTTCCTTTTGGCGGATATGTCTCGATGTATGGTGAGCCGGGCGTGGTGCCTGATGGAGTGGAGGTCCCCGAAGAATCCCGCTCGCTTGAACGCATTCCCAAGTGGAAGAAGTCCATTGTTTTGCTTGCCGGTGTCACGATGAACTTTGTCTTGGGCCTTGTGCTTATTTATGTCTCTGCCTGCTGCCCTCATTATTATTCCGCTTACGACGGAAGTTCTCAGATCTCTCTTGCCGCCGGGACGAAAATCGATTGCTACTACCTCGCCCCAACCTATAGCGAGGATATCAAAAGCTACCTCGAGAGCCAGGAAGAAGGCAAAGAGGCTTACAAAGCCGAGGACTATGTCCTTCTTTTGCCTCATCAAGAGACTTCCGGGGGGAATCTTTACGGTTTTGGAATGACCTCTGGCGTTACTGTGACGGGGATGAGCGAAAAATACGTGATGACTTTCGTACCCAAAAACCTGGTTAGCGGAAAAGATCTCTCCGAATCTGTTTATTACTATATGGAGGGGGATGAAGTTGAAGGCTACGACGAGGTTGGCCTTAGCAAATCCGCGAAGCTAACGGCCGATTATTTAAATATTGGCAACCTTTCCGATGGAATGAAGATCACCATTCCTCAATTGACCTTCCTTCCCATAAAAGCCGAACAATTCAGCGAGAGCTTGAGGGCCGCTAAAGAAGACGGCGCAAAGCGGAATCAAATTTGGACAAGCGCCTTTGAAAGCCGCAAAACCCTAACTAATTTTGAAATTACGGTGGAAAACGGTAAGGCAAAATCGACGGGAATTTATCTCCCGACTATTCAAAAAACACTTTCCTTTAAAGAGACTTGGGGTGAGTGGGGGCGACTTGTTCCTTACTCCTGCAGCGCGGTGGTGCAGGGCATCGGCTCTCTCTTCACCGGGGGATTCAAGAACATTTCTGGGATTGTGGGCATGACTGCGGCCTTGCCTTCCGTGGAGGCTATGGGCGGAGTCGGCTATGTCTTCCTCTACGCCGGGCTTATCTCGATCAACCTCGCGTTCTTTAACTTGCTGCCCTTCCCGGGACTTGATGGTTGGGCGCTTCTCGTGACGGTGATTGAAGGAATTAGCAAGAAAAAGGTGCCTGAGAAAGTAAAATCAATCGTCTCTTTTGTTGGCCTAGGCTTGCTCATCCTCTTGATGGTTGCCATCATGGTCAAAGACATCGTTCAGCTTATCGTGTAACGGAGGTTCTGTGTATGGATGACGTGATGAACCGTTTCCTCGCTTCTATCGGTCTAAAAGAAGATACAAATTCTTTTGATTTAAAGTTTACAAAACTCCACAGGAACCCCAAGAACCCGAAGCAAATGGTTATGGAGATCAAAAAATCAACGCCTTGGGACTATCGCCTGCTCGTTTCCTTTCAGACGGGCCTTTTGAGCATCACCTATCCTTATGAGCTGACGTTTTGCTATGAACAGTCACCAGACGCCAAGGACGCTGAATCTCTATTCAAAGATTGGCATTTCGATCACGTTTCTTCTCAACTGGATTTTGGGACAAGGGTTGATGACTCTTACACGCTTGTTTTGGTCTTTTCTAGCGATGAGCAAAAGAAAAATCAGGCTAAAAACGTTCGTGAGTTCCAAAGCATGCTTGATTGGCTGGGCTATAACGTTACGGTTTCTTCGGAGGTTGTTGCCCCTGAAAAGGAGACGGAAGCTCTGACGGAAAAAGAACTTCTGTCGGAAGTTCAAGAGGCGGTTAACGAAACTTGTGAAGGGTTAGAGGACGAACCAACCGAACCTCCTTATGCGAATGAAATGGAAGAGGAATCCCTCGCCTCTTTAAGCAATGAAGAGGTGCAGGCCCATATTCAAAAGGAATTTGACAAGAACCAGGAGAAGGGCGAAGAGATTCTCATGGAGCAGCTTCTAGCAAACCAAAAGGCTATGGAAGAAGAACGAAACCGGAAGAGGGTCTTCTCGATTGGCGACTATGTGATTATTGAGAAGCTCGAGGAAATAGAAAATGTGGGCATGGTGAACGTCGATTTCACAGGCGAAATCTTTCAAACCGATTCACGCATCGCCAAAAGTGGGAAAAGGATTGTTACCTTTGGAGTGGGCGACACCACAGATGCAATTTCGGTAAAGGCGATTGAGGGAAAACGGCTCAATCAAGAGAAACTCTCCGTCATTAAAAACGGTATCAATGTGCGTATTCGCGGAGCGCTCGATAGAGATAAGTTCCGCGGCACGCTCAACGTCATTGCCCATTTTATTGATCCTCTTCCTCCAAAACCTTTGAGGGACGACCCTGAGGAAGAAAAACGCGTTGAACTTCATTTGCACACAAAAATGTCAACGATGGATGGCGTGGCTGAGATGGGCGACTATTACAATCTCGCAAAACATATGGGCATGAAAGCCATCGCCGTCACCGACCATGGCGTTGTGCAAGGCTTCCCTGCCGCGCAGGCCGCTCATGATGGAGATGCCAAGCGTATTAAAAAGAAAGGTCTTGATGAAAAACCTCTCAAAATCATTTATGGCGCGGAGCTTTATACTTTCGATTTAAAACAGGACTACATTTTCAACCCCTGTGAACGCTCTTTAAGGGAGGCCCGTTACTGTGTGTTTGATACCGAAACCACTGGCCTTTCCGCGCGCTACGAGAGAATCATTGAGTTCGGTGGCGTAATAATTGAAAAGGGAAGGGTTTTGCGGCGTTTTGACACGTTTATTAAGCCGGATATTGACCTTGAGCACGCTAAAGAAGCTATGGCGATCAACCATATCACCGAAGAAGACTTGGCAAACGCTCCGACGATGGAAGAGGTGCTTCCTCGGATTATGGAGTTCCTTGGCGATAACATCCTCGTCGCTCATAATGCGACCTTTGATATCGGCATGCTTAATGCGGCGCTAGAAAGAAACAAAGAGCGGCATCCTGATACCCCTTTCCCCGATCATATTGCCAATCCAATCGTAGATACCTTGCCTTTATCTCACTACCTCTTTCCTTTCGCTGGGCGCCATAACGAACAAGCGATGTTGAAAAACCTTGGCCTCAACGTCTATGATGCGACAAAAGCACACCGTGCCGATTACGACTCGGAATGCTTGAACGATGGCTGGCAAGAAATCATCTTAAGACTGGAAAAAAACCATCCCGGCATCCGGCATTGCGATTTGGCCGAACTTAAAATTGAAAACGGGGATGAGAATGATCCGAATCTTGAATCGGATGATCCCTCGATAAAGGAAGCGGCGGAGAGAAAATATAACGAAAATTGCGACCGTTTCACCAATTTTTGCAAGCACATCAAGAATTTCCACACCACCGTATTGGTGAAAAACACCCAAGGTTTGCAGGATTTGTATCGTATTGTGACGCAGGGCGAGACAACCTATCTTGAGCGCGCCGCCCTGCCAAAGACCCCTCGCGAGCTAATCGACAAGTACCGCGAGAACTTCATGGTTGGCAGTGCTTGCTTTAATGGCGAGATCTTCGAGATTGCCACGACTCGCAACCGCGATATTTTGGTTGAAACCATCCGCTGGTATGACTACATTGAAATCCAGCCTCTTGAAAACTATTCCTATCTTATTGATATGGGCCGGCTTCATTCCAAAGAACAGCTCATCCAAACTTTGAAGGACATTATCGAAGCGGCAAAGATCGCTGGGGTTCCCGTGGTTGCCACCGGAGATTGCCACTATGTGAACCCTGAGGACAAGATTTGCCGAGACGTCTATGTTTATTCAAAAGGTGTTGGCAATGGCTCACATCCTTTGAATCCTCCAGCAAGAGAAAAGAGGCCCTTTTTCCCTAATCCCGATCAGCATTTCCGCTCTACCCGTGAGATGCTTGATTCCTTCCGCGCTTGGCTTCCCGAAGAAGAGGCTAGAGAATACGTCATTAAAAATTCGAACTGGGTTGCAGATCAAATCAGGGACGATATCGTTCCGATGCTTTCTGGCACCTATACTCCTAATGAGAATCTCCCCCATTCGGATTTGATCCTCCGCGATCTTTGCGAGAAAAACTTCCATGAGCGATATGACTATTTAGGAACGGACAACGACCCAAAAGTCAAAGAAGCTATCGATTTCGCCTGGAACCGTTTGCAAAGGGAGCTCACTGGTATTATTGGCAACGGCTACGCCGTCACCTATTACATCGCCCATCTTTTGATCAAGGACGTGGAGAATGCTCCGAAACACTTCATCGTCGGTTCCCGTGGTTCCGTCGGATCTTCCTTTGCCGCGACCACTGCGGACATCACTGAAGTTAACCCTTTGCCTCCTCATTGGCACTGTCCCCATTGCCATTACCTTGAATTTAGCGACGATCCTGAGGCAAAATCTGGGTTTGACTTGCCAGATAAGATCTGCCCAAAATGCGGGACTAAACTCACTATTGACGGGCAAAACATCCCTTTCGAGACCTTTCTTGGCTTCAACGCGGATAAGGTCCCTGACATCGACCTAAATTTTGAGGAAGAAGCGCAGCACCTCGCTCATCAGATGACCAAGGTTCACTTGGGCGCAAAGCAGGTTTACCGCGCCGGCACGATTGAAACCGTCGCAGATAAAACCGCTTATGGTTATGTCAGGGGCTACTTTGAGAAAATCGGCAAAGACATCACCAAGATCAACGGCAATTTCATTGCTTTTCTCGCCGCTAAATGCACGGGCGTCAAGCGCACAACAGGTCAACACCCAGGAGGCATTGTTGTTGTACCAAAGGAAAGAAGCATTTACGAGTTCACAGCCGTCCAGCATCCCGCCGACGATTTGAAGTCAGAATGGCTTACTACCCATTATGATTACCATTCCATGCACGATGAGCTTCTAAAGTTCGACATTTTGGGCCACGTTGACCCAATGGCCATGCGTTACTATCGCGATCTGACTGGAGTCAAAATCCGCGAGATTCCGATGAATGACAAACGCGTCTTGTCTCTGTTCACATCCCCGAAAGAGTTGAACTTGCATCGAAATTACATGCAGCAAAAAACAGGCGCGCTCGCTCTTCCTGAATTCGGAACCGGACTCGCTCAGCGAATGCTTGAAGAGGCTCAGCCGAAGACTTTTAACGATCTTCTCATCATGTCGGGCTTATCGCACGGAACGGATGTTTGGGCCGGCAACGCAGAAGACCTCATTCTTTCTGGAACGACAGACCTTCATGGCGTTATCGGATGCCGTGACGATATCATGACCTACATGATTTCTTGCGGAATCGAGAAGGGGAAAGCCTTCAAAATCATGGAGGATGTTCGACACGGCAAGGGGCTTACGGAGGACTATGAGAACGATATGAGGGCACATCATGTGCCTGAGTTCTACATCGAATCCGCGAAGAAGATTAAGTATCTCTTTCCTCGTGGACACGCGACCGCTTACGTCATGATGGCTGTGCGAGTGGCTTACTTCAAACTCTACCACCCTCTTGAGTTCTATAGTGTCTTCTTCTCCATCCGCAGTGATGCCTGGGATTTGAAGGTGATGCTTGCCGGCGAAGATGCTTTGATTGAACAGATTAAAACCCTCACGGAACGTCAAAATGACCGTAATAACCCCTTATCTCCAAAAGAGAAGAATATTCTGAAGACCGATTACGTTGCTCTTGAAATGTATGAGCGCGGCTACAAAGTCGCCAATATTGACCTGTATAAATCCCAGGCAAAACTTTGGGTTGCCGATCATGACAACAACGCTCTTATTCCTGCCTTCAATGTTGTTGATGGTTTAGGCGAGAACGCTGCGCAAAGCGTGGTGGAGGCGAGAAAAGATGGAAGGAGGTTCCTTTCAAAAGAAGACTTGCTCGCCAGGACGAAACTGAATGGCACAAACCTCAAGGATCTTGATGCCCTTGGCGTATTAAAAGGGATGGGCGAAACCAACCAAATGTCCTTGTTTGAATTCTTCTGATTGGGGGTTTATACTATCGCTCGCGCGGTTTCGCGTGAGCATATCGGGACGTAGCACAGTTTGGTAGTGCGCCTGGTTCGGGACCAGGAGGTCACGGGTTCGAATCCCGTCGTTCCGACCATTCAGAAGCTTAGACGGGCGAGTGAAATCGTCCGTTTTTTACATCGTGTCCTGGATGAAATGATGGGCTTTCAAAAACTGTAACAAATATGTTCTTGAAAGAAACAAAAACTAATAAAACGTATGGGGGAAGAAAAGAGAATGTAATAAACGTTTCTTAAAAATTACGGTATGGCATGTAGAAATATATTAAAAATCCAGACTGCAGGAATTTGATGGAAAGGCAACTATGGGAGAAGGAGGCTACGACCTCATTCATTTTCATATCATGGGTAATCACTGTTTAAGAACACTCATCTATATGTCTACGCCTGAATTTTCTTGGACCGTTTTTCTGCGGCTTTTCTTCCGAGGCGGTTGTGCATATAATTTGCCTTGCCCATAAGGGCCCGTAGCTCAGCTGGACAGAGCGTCCCCCTCCTAAGGGGAAGGTCAGGCGTTCGAATCGCCTCGGGCCCGCCAGCAAGAAAAAAATCCGCCTTTCGGCGGTTTTTTACTAGAAGAAGCCTTCCACCGAGCTAGCAGGAAGGACGAACATGCCTCCTTTCACCTTCGTGAAATTTGAGGTTCCCTCTCTGATTTTCTTTTGCAAGGAGGGGAGTTTATCCTCCTCGATTGCGATGAACAAGGTGAAATTGCCACTAGGGATATCATCTGTTAAGGCGGCTAATGAAATTGCTTTCGATTTTCCATCATGGAATTCAGGAAAAACGTGGTGCATGCCTTCCGTGGGAATGACGGTCCCGTTATATCCGTCTTTCGATAAGACACGAATCAGTTGCTCGGAAGCAGGGACGTGATCAAGAATAGCGAAGAGTAATACTTTCATAAATCCACCTGGCGCGACGTGTAATATACCATCTCTCTTTAATATTGCTAGTTTTGTTTGGGCGATGCTCCCATAATTAGCCTCGAAAGAAGGAATTTAAAATGGTTCGTATTACTGTGAAAGACTACGGCGTTATGGAGGCCGAACTTGACTGGGACGCCGCTCCAAATACTTGCGCTAACTTCGTGGAGCTCGTGAACTCTGGCTTTTATACTGGCCTTGTCTTCCACCGCATCATCAAAGGATTCATGATCCAAGGCGGATGGGGTGACCTTAAAGGCAAGCATCTTGATTATTCCATTAAGGGAGAATTTGCTTCTAATGGTGTGAAAAACGATTTACTCCATACCCGCGGTGTGCTTTCTATGGCGAGAACGACGTTCCCCGATTCTGCTTCAAGCCAGTTTTTTATCATGCATAAGGACGCTCCGCATCTCAATGGGGAATATGCGGCGTTTGGTAAGTTAACGAGCGGCTTCGATGTTCTTGATAAAATCGCCGTGGTTCCTACCGATTACAGGGATTGCCCTCTTGACCCTGTCGTCATCGAGAAGATTGAAGCCATCGATGAACCGGTGAAGCCCGTAGTGAAGATCAAATAATGGGCCGCGTAGAAAAAGCTGTTGAGCTTAAGAACTCTGGATGTAATTGCACCCAGGCTGTTTTGCTTGCCTACCAAGATTTAATTGACTTGCCAAAGGAGAAACTAGAAGCCCTTGGTTCTTATTTTCAATTTGGAATGGGGAACGCGACTAGCACCTGTGGGGCTTTGCTGGGGGCCGCTTTGGTTCTGGGGAGCATCGAAGGCAAAGGAAACAAGATGCTTAAGGCCAAAACATTGAACGAAGAGTTCAAAGAAAAGGCCGGAGCGCTTATTTGTAAAGAACTCAAAGGACTAGAGACGGGGATATGTCTTTGCCCTTGTTCCAAATGTGTCGAAATTGCTGCCGGTCTGATTGAGCAGCGCATTTCACCGGCTAAGTGATTTTTTTGTTAGGTGACAAAGTCGATGCAACATCCCGGGATAAGCTTTGATTTTTGCTGGG
>CAVKPZ010000015.1:0-4322 GCA_963658395.1 Lachnospiraceae bacterium
GCCAATTTGTCATTAACGGAACCATGGCAAAAAAGCCAAAGCGGTTTCTGATCCAAAACAATTTGTTAAGAAAGACTCAATTCTTGGTGAAAACGCAAATCCATTAAGCAAAGTAATGTAAATCTATTAAGCAAAATGCTGTAAATCCATTAAGTAAAACATTGCAAATTCATTAAGTAAAACTATAATTCCAAAGACAGGAGGTGAGTTTTATGGCCGATTGGGAATATTTACCAAGAGTGCTAGATTCCGTAATAAACCGAACTTTGTCATATAAGAGCTGTATTTATTTAAAAGGGCTCAAGTACACTGGAAAAACTACTACTTGCGAGCAATTTTCCAAAACAAAATTCGATTTAAGTCTTAAACGGCAAAGAGACAGTGTCAAACTCGCTTTAGAGAACGACCCCTCCATTATCTTTAATCTTCAGAAGCCTATATTTTTTGATGAGGTTCAAAAATATACTCCAATTTGGAACGAATTGAAGGCGAACATCGACGAAAACAAAGGCAGGCCTAATCAGTTTATCTTGAGCGGATCCACAATAATTCGTGAAAGCGAAGAAGGGGATCAGAAGGAAAGCAAGAGCCATACAGGCACTGGTCGCATCAAGGAAATCACGATGAGGCCCCTATCCCTCTATGAGTCGAGGGAATCCAATGGCTCCGTATCCCTTCTAAGTCTCTTTGATGAGAAAGCCTACGTTAGCGGAATTAAAAGCGATCTTTCACTCGACCACTTAATTTTCGCTTGCTGCAGAGGCGGTTTTCCCGCTTCTTTGAACGCCCCGTGCGACGATTTAGCACTTGAAACTGCGAAAGATTACGTAGAAGACATCATAAACAAAGATATTCGTGATGTAGATGGCATTGCGAGAAACCCGATTTTAGCAAAACGCCTTCTAAGAGTTTATTCCAAAAATCTGTGCACTTTGGCAAAAAACATCAAAATCGCCTCAGAAATCAGGGGAAACGACTTTCCCTTCAGCGATGTTAGCTATTACGATTACAAAGGAGCCTTCGAAGATCTATTTGTAATCGAAGACGTGGAAGCTTGGTCGCCTCTTATGAAGTCCAAGGCAAGCATGTATTCCATCCCCAAAAAGAATATATCAGAGCCTTCTTTGGCAATCGCTGCTCTTTCGCTCACGAAAGATAAAATCGTTAGCAACCTTTTTGACTTCGGTTTTTTCTTTGAATCACTTTGCATAAGAGATTTGAAAATCTACTCTTCGGAATTCGAAGGAGAGGTGAATTACTATCACGACCGCAACGGTTTGGAGTGCGACGCTGTCCTGACTTTGAGAGACGGACGTTACGCCTTAATTGAAATAAAATTAGGGGAAGGACAGATAAAGGAAGCAGAAGACCACTTATTAAACATCCAGGACAAGATTAAAGCTTATAACGATTCTTGCTCTGATCCTTATATGCGAATGGATTTGCCATCCCTTCTTCTTGTAATCACGGGGTCATCGACTGCCTACGATCTCAATTCAGGCGTTAAAGTTGTTCCAATCGGTTGCCTCAAAAACTAAATAATTAACCTTCTTTTTCATGGAGAATGCCGATTTTAATAAATCAACATTCAAAAACAGGCAAGGCGTTAATGCTTTTTCATAGAAGTTCTAAAGAGTTCTAAATTTAAACTAGAGTCAAGAACATAAAGAAAAATCCATTCACAATAACATTCGGAATTGAGCCGAGCGCGCCCATTAAAAGAATCAAGGAAGCGGAAAAAATTACTTCCGATTTTTCAGCGGATCCAATCACGAATTACTCCTACATTATCACAGGCCCTAGAGGAAGTGGAAAAACCGTACTTCTTTCTAGCATGGCGAATCATTTAGCTAAAAGTGATGACTGGATTGTTGTTGACCCGGGGCCGAAAGACCAAATCTTGGAGAATGCTGCTTCTGAAATATACGAGACGACAACAGCAAAAAGATTGTTCTTAAAAGGGGAATTTAGTTTTTCATTTCAGGGCGTCAGTTTTTCCTTGAAAGGAAAGGAACCAGCAACGACAGCAAATAGTTTGATCAAGAAAATGATCGGCTATCTCAGCAAAAAAGGGAAAAGGGTGCTAATCACGATAGACGAAGTGGACAACATCCCAGAAATGAAAAAGTTCGTTCAAGCTTACGAATCTCTTATTCGGCATGATTACAAAATTTTGCTTTTGATGACGGGGCTATACGAAAATATATCGAAGTTACAGAACGATACCACTTTAACTTTCTTATATAGGTCGCCTAAAATTTTCTTGGAACCATTGAGCATTAGCGCCATCGCTTCTTCTTACGAAATTCACCTAGGGGCCGATCAAGACACGGCAATGAACCTCGCCAAATTCACGAACGGATACGGCTACGCTTATCAGGTTTTGGAACATTTGCTTTACGACAAGGGCGAAAAGAAATTAAGCAAAGAAACAATAAGTGAATTTGACTAATACATGGGGGACTACGTTTATGACAAAGTCTTCTCGGAGCTGAGTTCCAACGAGCAGCAGCTTCTGCTCAGCTTTAAGACGAATGAAAGCGTAAAAGTAGAGGATTTGCGTCAGCGCAGCGGTCTCGATTCTAAAACCATTGGGGTCTATCGCGACCGCCTAATTAAGAAAGGCGTTCTCCAAAGCCCAAAATACGGTTATTTGAGATTCTCTTTCCCCCGTTTCGCTGAATATTTACGTTGCAAAGAATAATGTGATTTTGCGTCGAAAAGCCCGCAAATCCCGCATAGAATCATCATGTCCATTCCTGCTTTTCTCAACCTCACAATATCAAAATGTCCCTCAATTAAAAAAGAAGAAGTTTCCCTACATCCCTTTGTCTGTCGGCGACGCGGCAGCAAAAAAGCATCGCCCCGTTTTAGGAACGATGCTCTTCGGCTAAAACTTGTAATTCGCCTTGGCCTCGGACGGTAAATACCGACAAAGGGCCACAGGAAGATTCTTAGATAAGCCCAGATTCCTTGAGAACTTTCTCGATATCCGTGCCTTTAACTTTCTTAAGCAGTTTCTTAAGAAGGAAGCGCTCAGCACAGCTTAAATCGGTATCGAGAAGCTTTTTTCTGTCGATGGCGTAATAAGAGGCACGAAGCATCTCGCGAACATCGTATCTTGAGCCCCAGACCTCAGGCACTCCGCGATCAATGTTCATGAGGGTGTAGACCGCTTCCATCCCACTGCGCATCGAATATTCGGTGGTGAAGATGGTGTCGGCCGGAATCTCAGCGAACTGACCGAGGAAGGCGATGTTGACGGAGCCTTCCGGCACCACAAGCGGGCGATCGATGTTCTTTCTTGGCTCGAAGAAGGCATCGATGTAAGGCATATAAGCCGTGGTGACATTGGTGTGCTTTGTGGCGTACTCCTCGATTTTGTCTGTCGGGACGCCGATATGGTACATCCACTCTTCCGCCACCTCGAGGCCGGTGCATTCGCGCATCGGCTTCTTGATGTAGTTGCCCGGCCGGTTGGTATAGAGACTATAGAACCAGATAAGGGTCCTATCTTCAGGCTGATCGGCGAATTGTCCTTGTCGGTTGATTGTCCAGCTGCACCTCCAATAATCCCACGAGTCCTTGACCGTAACGATACCACCTGTGCAAACCTTATGGTCGTGGGGATTTCTCTCCGTGATTTTCATGATGTAGGGCAAAAGAGTGTCGTCAACGTCGATCGTGGCGCTCATCCAGTTGGTGCCTTCGATGTTGTTGCAGAACTTATCGGGGTTCCCGAAGCTCCCGTCTTTCACCTGCGTGCTCATCTTTCTCCAGAGATTCCAGGAGTTCCCTTTGCCATTTTGGATAGTTTGATAGGCCGGAGCAGTCGTCTGGTTGCCATAGCGGGTGCTATCGACGCACGAGCCGTTTGTCACGAAGAGCAAATCGTCTTCGCTTAGCTTGTAGGACGTCTCCTTGCCTTTTAGGGTGCAGACAATCTCGGTGGCGATTTTCTTTTCGCCCTTTGTCTCGATCTTAATGTCGGTGACTTCGCAACTTGGGATGAAACTCACGCCTCTGTCGGTGAGATATTTAAGAAGCGGAAGTATCATCGACTCATATTGGTTATAACGGGTGAAGCGCAGAGCCGTGAAATCCGGCAAGCCGTCAATATGATGAACGTAACGCTGAAGATAGCGTTTCATCTCAAGGGCGCTGCTCCACTCCTGGAAGGCGAACATGGTCTGCCAATAGAGCCAGAAGTTCGATTTCCAAAAATGTTCGTCGAACATCTCGTTGATTTTCTTGTCTTCAAGGTTCTCTTCCGGGGTGAGATAGAGTTTGAGCAGCTCTTTTTGGGCTTCTTTGTCGAGCGT
>CAVKPZ010000015.1:4332-27174 GCA_963658395.1 Lachnospiraceae bacterium
AGCGTGAAATCTTTGCCTGTGGGCAATTTCTTCCCGCATTTATGAGTGGCGCGGCAAAGAGAGTAGTTCGGATCCTCTTTGTTAAGCCAATAGTATTCGTCCAAAACCGATACTTTGGGATCAGCGAGAGTGGGCACGTCGCGATAGACATCCCACATGACCTCGAAGTGGTTGTCCATTTCTCTTCCGCCTCTCATCACGAATCCATTCTTGGGATCGTGATAGCCGTCGCAAGCCCCACCAGCGAGAGGATCCCGATCGAGGATCTTGATTTTCTTCGGGTCAAGCTGGGCGTCCCTTACCAAATAGAAGGCGGCGGTAAGCCCCGCGAGCCCGCTTCCGATGATGTAGGCGCTTTTCTTGTCCGCATCCTTGGGTTTCTTCGGATGGGCATAAGCTTCATAATTTCCTGCTGAGTAATACATTTGTTTTTCTCCTTCTGGCTTTCGCCACCAATAAGATAAGGAAAAAACAACAAGAAAAAACCGGTCAGAGAATGGCCTCTGTCAAAATAAAAAACAGACCCCATAATCTGTCTAAATTTTTGACATTACTTTACGAGTGTAAATTCTCGACCGAATAGGCTCTAAGAGCATTTGGTATCGTGCCCTTGATGAGAGGAGAAAGATGCTCAATGATGACTTTCGGGTCTTCTTTCATGTCCTTATCGACCCAGGAAATGAAAATATCAACGAAAGAGATCGTATAGAACCTCTCTACGAATTCCTTATCCGTCTCGCTTACATCATCGATATCGAGGCTTTTGGCCACCTCATCGACGACTTGCTTAAGGAGAGGGTAGGTCAAATGGCAGATATAATCCTGAAGCAAAGAGACGGAGACGCCATGATAGATGTTCATGATGAAGGACTTCTCCTCTTTGGCGAGCTTGAAGATATCGTAAAAGCCGGCTTCCCAAGAAGAGTAATGCCTGTTCTCCTTGAGCACCGATTCCACTTCCACGTAGCAGGTCCACTCGATAAGCTCACGCAAATCGGAGAAATGGTAATAGAAGGTCTGCCTGCGGATGCCGGTCTTCTCACATAGTTCCGATATCGTTATTTTGTTGACTGGCTTCTCTTGGAGCAGGCCCTTAAGCGTGTTCGACAGCGCTTTCTTCGTGAGTTCAGACATATGCTTTCTATCCCCGTCCCTTATTTTAAGGAAAGAGAGGAGAATTTCTATAGCTCTTTCCTTTTCTAAGAAACCTTTGATTATCGGGGGCCTAGGAAGAGAAGCGCCAGCAAGCAGAGCCATAAAAGGAGATAGCAAAAAGCACAGCTTTCATTCCTGCTAGCTGCGCTTTTCCCTAGACTATTTAGCCCATAATGGGGTTTTATGCTGCTCAAAGCTTATATGCGTCTAAACCCGGAGTCGCGTTCCCTTCATAGTCGAAAAGGCATTGATTCGCCCATTCATTATGCGTTGGCTTCCCAGTCTCTCCAGTGAAAGCCTCCCCTTCTTCCGTTGCCCAGCATAGCCCAGGCAAAGGAAGCCAGAAAGGCTCCCAATAGTAGATTGCCTCAACCCCATGTTCAGCGGAAAGATTCAGAAGATTCGCGATGAAATCCTTTTGGCCTTCCTTTGTGAGGGGATAAGGATGGAAGACGTTTTCTTGCTCGAAGAATTTTTCCGAGATCAGATTGTCCCCATAGTTGCCATTCATCAGGAAGGGCTCCATGGTGAAGCCATATCCCGTCTCGACGATCCAAATGGGCTTATGGAACTTATCGCTCAGGTTGTCGACGTTCTTGAAGAACATCGGGAAAGTCCCGTGCCAATAAGGATAATAAGAGAGGCCGATGATATCGAAATCAACCCCGCGCTTCAAAATCTCGCGGTAAAACTCCTCATGAAGGTCCACGTCATAGCTCTTTTCCAAATGGATGATGAGCTTTGATTTGGGGGCGATTTCTCTCGCGGCTTTGATGCCGCTTCTAAGGAGGAGAGAAAGATTGTCGTAATTCGAACGAAGGCCGTCTTCTCCCCTTGGGCCGAGCTGACCCAAAGGCCAAAGCATGCCGTTGGTGATCTCGTTCCCGATTTGGATATAGGGGACATCAATGCCTTCTTTCGCGATCGCAAGCAAAGTGGATTTGGTGTATTTATAGACTTTGTCTGCAAGCTGCTCCACGTTCAAGCCACGCCAGGATTTGGGGATGAACTGCTTTCCAGGATCGCACCAAAAATCGCTGTAATGAATATCCAAAAGGATGGAATATCCGACTTTTGCGGCCCTTTTGGCGAGCTTAATCCATGTTGGGAAGTCGACGGTCCCTCCTCCGTAGGGGCGGCCATTTTCATCATAAGGATCCACCCAAAGACGGAGGCGCATGCACTTCACGTCATTATGGTCGAAGAGAAACTGCCAAGGTTCGACTTCTTTGCCGTTATAGTAGTAATGAGGGGATTTCGCGTCGACTTCTAATTGAGTCGAGGCATCAATACCTAAAAACATCAAAGTTCTCCTTTTTTGTAGGGGTGCCAGGTGATGGGCTCGTTGTCGTCGTTGAAAGAAGTCACCCTATCCATGATGTGCCCGTATTTGAGCTTGATCATCTGATTCCAGTCTTTCACTTTTGCTTCGTCGCCATGGAAGCAGCAGCGGATGCAGTAGTATTCGTGCTTCTCCTCATCATAGAACATGTCGATGTCGATGTCGCGCATGAAGCACTGCGGGCAGCGGTAGTTCAATGCGCCTTTTTTACTTTGAGCCATGAGTTTAATTCTCCTTTGCTAGTGAATCTCTTCTTGATGCTTAGACGGAACATCGGGGAGAAGGCGATGCCTTCTTCGACGCGCCCGGCGTATCCTTCATCTTCGCTTCCCATCTCAACAACCGTGTTGACCTGAGGAATGATGGCCCTAGCCTTGCTTTCGCTTCTCTCAATGGTTCTCATCTTATAGGCGTAGTCGATGGACTCTTTGCCATTCCCCTCGACTTCAAGGGTGACGCCAGTCATATCGTCGCTATATTCGTCAATTCCATAGCATCCCACCAAATAGTCTTCGATCTCGATGCCTTCTTCATCAAGAGGTGAGAGGATTTCGCGCGTGGTGAGGATCTCCCCGGTCCCTTTCTTGAAGAGGTATTTCGAGCGCATCTTGACGGTGAGGTCCGAGAAGACGACATCGAACTCATTGGTCGTTAGAAGGATGTCTTCCCCCACTTTCGAATAAGAGGCAAGCGTTCTTTCCAAGGCAAGGTCCACCTCCTCGTTATGGCGTTTGATCACGCAGCTTTTGAGGGTCCCTTGTCCCGCGTAATGGGTGAAGAAACCCGCGCGGTAATTGGCTTGGATGATGTAAGGATAGGAGCAGTTATACGCGTTCCCCGTCCCGATGCCGACTGGCAAATCAAGTTTGCCCACATAAGGATTGAGGCAAATCATCGCCCCGCCCTGGTTGAAGTCAAGGCAAGCCCTCATATAGGGATCGTAATACCAGAAGTATTGCTTATCCGACCCATAGAGGACGTCTTTCCAGAGGGCGACTTCCGGTTCCATATAGGAAGGGTGCTCTTTCCTGTAATAGTCCGCGTATTCGCTCATGGTCATGTCCAAGAGTTTGCCTTCCTTCTTGAGCTTGGCGTAGTAATCCAGGCCGTCGCAATAGGATTTGCGGAGCAATTCGTAAGGCTGCTCCCATCTCCCCGCTTTGTTAAGCCAGCCAGGCCCGACGAACATCATGTTGTAGGAATGGCCGCTGTTGTATTTCCCCTGCTCGCGGTACATATCGACTAGATTGAAGAAATAAGGGAGTTCATTGTCTTCATAGATCATCCCGCGAAGGACGTTCTGCGGATGGGTGCCGAAGTTCGAGCCGTTGCCATCAAAACAAGCCATAAGATCGCGGGAAAGATGGGGAATTGCGACGATTCCGGAGTCATCTTTCTTGCTATCAGCAGGCAAGCAGCTATTGACCTTGGAGGGAATCCAAGGAGCCCAAGGCCCGCCGTCGATGAAGGTGTACCAGGAATTGTTGGTCGTGTGGTAGCACTTGACCCCTTCTTCCCAGCAGGTCGCGACGGCGCATTTCACCATGGGGTATTTCTTCTTGATGTAGTTAATCGTGTAGGCGTCCATGTAATAGGATCCCGTGGATTCGGGATAGAAGCCGAATTTCTCGTAGAAGAGAGTGAAGACGTCGTCGACGATTCTTTCCTTGTCCTCGTTGGAGAACATCCAGATGCAGAAATCCTTAGTCTTGTACTTCTTGTAGAACTGCTCGCAGGGAAGGCCAAGGAGGGTTAAGGCGATTTCATCGCCATACTTCTCGTGATCCCTTTTGGCAAGTTCGACGACCAAGTCGCTGAAAAGAGAGGCATAAGTCATCTCAATCGTGGTCTTAAGCCCTCTCTTATGGGCTTCTTCCTGTTGGAAGATGAAGATCGAGAGGGATTCATCGAGCAAAGCCGTCGAGGTCAGATCATCGGATTTGCCGCTTTGGGTGGTTTTCTGCGCGTATTCAGGGGCCATCTCTGGCCTATCGATTAATGTTAGAACGAATTTGTTTTCCATGAGTTTTTTCCTAATCAGCTAGCAAGAGTGAAGGACCAATCATCATTATGGCCCCAGGATTGGGCGCCCGCTTCCACTTCCATGCCGATTGTCACGTCGCTAGCAGAAGAGACGACAATCGAAGGAATGGACCATTCAACGAGCCCGGAAGCATAGCCTTTGCAGTTAGAGAGCATCGAAACCTCCACTTTGTCCCCGCTGCCGATTTGATAGAAGAGGCCTGCTTTTGTGTATCCGCCATACTCATTCGTCATGTGGGTTAGCACATAAGTGCTGAGGCTATAGGTTCCCGCGGGGACGCTAGAAAGAGTTTGAGAAAGCGTGAAGTTAAACGCGGTAGAAGCCCACCAATGGAAATAATGGGTTCCCGTGCGGTTTCCTTCGCTCTTCGTCTCAACGCGAATCCCGTTAGAAGAAGCGGTCAGGCTCCAAGGAGAGCCCACTTTGTATTCGTTGGCATTCCCAGAAGAGGTGTTCTGGTTTTCAAAGGAATTGTCTTTGACGTAGTTATAAATGACGGTGACGTCGCAAGTTACATCGAAATCCTCAAGTTTTCCGTGAATTGTGTGATGCCCTTGCTCCGCCGTTTTTAGGGCCTCGACTTCTTCATCGTCCCAAGAGATGTTTGCGATTCTAAGGCGATCAAGATTGGTCGTAATTTGACCAGTGGTCGGAATCGAATCCGAGCCATCGGAAAGGTTGTAAGTCGCGGTAAAAGCGCTCTTTACCGCGCCTAAGTCTTCTTCCACTTTGGCTTTTGAGCCATCCTGGATGAGTTTATAGGATTTATAAGAAGGGAGGGCTTTGCCGGAGTAATCGAACCATGCTTGGTTAGCCCAGCTAGAGTAGCAAGAGGAATCGCTATAGCCGATTAAATCGCTTGCCTCGCTATAGTCATAACCGTGGTCGTTGTAGTAATAACCGGATTTGCTGATCCATCCGCTGCCCTCTTTCGGAAGCCAGCCAGGTTCCCAATAGAAGATGCCGGTGCCTTTGGAATCGGGGACTTTCGAGAGACAATCGGCAAGCTCAGCGAGCTCAGAGGTCTGCGCCTGATAAGAAGTGAGGTAACCCCCTGCTTCATTGAGTTTTGAGGAGAACTGGTTGTTGCAGAAGCTCGCCCCTTCGTCGGTAAACCCCCAGGCCGTTTCGACAATCATGACTTCTTTGTCATAGGTGCTCGCGCAATAATCCATGACGGTTTGGAGGTTGTCCCTGCCGCCGTGCCAATAGGGATAATAGCTTAAGCCGCAAACATCCCAATCGACCTTCCAGCGGACGAGATTGTTATAGACTTTGTACACGCCGCTAGGATTATTGACGTTCGCCAAGTGGACGATAGTCTTCACGCTGGGAAAGACGGATTTCGCGGTGTCGACACCCGCCTTGATCATCTCGGCGAAATACCAAGAAGCGGCGTTAGAGGAGCCGGCCATGCCGTTATTGGTCTCATTACCAATCTGCACGGCGTCAACATTGACCCCGGCGTTTTTAAAGGCGTTCAAAGCATGGGAAGTGAAATCCCCGACTCTCTTATATTGGGTTTTCTCATTGATCGTGGGTTTCCCGTCTTTAAGGCTCATCCACGCTTTCGGAGCCCATTTCTTAGAAGGGTCGGCCCAAGAATCGCTATAATGGAAATCGATGAGGATTTTCATTCCTGCCGCAGAGGCGCGCTTAGCAAGGTAGACATCCGTGGAGATATCGTTGGTTCCCCCGCCATAACTCACGCCGTTTTTATCAAAAGGGTCCACCCAAAGACGGAAGCGCGCGTAGTTGGCCCCCCCTGCTTTTAAAATCTGGAAAAGGTCAGCTTCCTTGCCGTCTTCGCCATAGAAGCGGCCCCCTGCTTTTTCGACTTCGTAAAGCGAAGAGCAATCCACGCCCCAAGCAAAATCATCCGTTAAAGTATTCGAGGGTTTGTTCGCGTAGACGCTATCGTAATCGTAGATCGTCGCGTTCGTTTTAGTGCCGACGGTGTAGGGATTGCTGACATCTTTGACTTCTAAAGCCTCGCCATCATTGCGGTCGAAGATCTGATCGTCTGGATCGTTGATACTAGAGGACGCCGAACTAGAAGAAACGTCTTCCTTTTCGGAAGAGATTTCGCTGGTACGCTCGCTTTCCTCGCTATTAGGCAAAAGAGAGCTTTCATCATTGCTTGGATTAGCCGAACATCCCGCTAGGCCAAGCGACAATAAGGAAAGGGCAAGCATGATTTTCTTTTTCATATAGTTACCTTTCAAATTTGGCTTCTCACTATGAGCAAGCCTTTAATTCAAGATTTAAGGGGCGCGTTTCCGCGCCCCATTCGTTTTAGTTGAAGAGAAGCGAAACGCCGGTTTCAACATCGAAGAACTGCATAACCTTCCCTTCGAAGGTGATGTAGAACTCCTTGCCCGCAACCATAGAATCTCTTTCTTCCTCGCTGAGCTGGATCGTCGGCACGCGGATGACAAGCGCGGTGCCGTCGTCTGCAAGAACATGCAGATGAAGTTCGCTGCCCATCATCTCGTTGACTTGGATCGTCACGTGAATCGATGCAGGGTCCCCTTCTTTTCCAAGAACGATATGTTCTGGGCGGACACCGAGAGTAACTTTAAGTCCCTCTTCCGGGATGCTAACCTTTTCGTCAAGAATTGCAGCCCTATCACCATCGACCGGCAATTTGCCGCCAAAGGTAGAAGCGTAGTACTTGCCATCTTCCTTGGTGAGAACCGCCGGGAAGGTATTCATCTTCGGTGCGCCGATGAACTCGGCGACGAAGAGGTTAACCGGCTTATCAAATACTTCATGTGGCGTGCCGACTTGCTGGATGAAACCATCTTTCATGATGACGATCCTGTCGCCAAGCGTCATGGCCTCGGTCTGGTCGTGAGTGACGTAAACGAAGGTGGTCTCGATTTTCTTGCGGAGGAGGATGATCTCGGCTCTCATCTGGTTGCGGAGTTTCGCATCAAGGTTGGAGAGAGGCTCATCCATCAAGAAGACTTTGCAGTCTTTGACCATCGCACGCCCAATCGCGACGCGCTGCCTTTGGCCACCCGAGAGAGCTTTCGGCTTACGGGTGAGATAAGGAGTGATGCCGAGGATCTCCGCGGCGTTCGTGACGCGCTTATAAATCTCGTCTTGGCTCATCTTCGGACGCTGCAGGCGAAGGGGGAAAGCCATGTTCTCGAAAACCGTGAGGTGAGGATAAAGCGCGTAGTTCTGGAAGACCATCGAGATATGACGGTCTTTGGGCTGGAGGTCATTGACGACTTCCCCATCGATTTCGACGGTTCCTTCGCTGATCTCCTCTAAGCCCGCGATCATGCGGAGGGTCGTGGATTTGCCGCAGCCGGAAGGCCCAACGAAGACGACGAACTCCTTGTCTTTGATCGTAAGGTTGAAATCATGGACAGCAACGACGCCGCCTTGATAGATTTTTTTGACGTTTGTAAGTTTAACTTCTGCCATAGTAAGTTTCTCCTATCCTTTGACGGCGCCACCTGTGACACCTTCGACATAATATTTCTGCAAGCAAATGAACAAGACTGCCACAGGCACGGCGACGATGACGCCTCCCGCGCAGAAAGCCGCATAGTTCTGTGTGAGCCCTGAATCGGTGCTAATAAGGTTTTGCAAACCTACCGCAACGTTGAAGCCAGAAAGGTTTCCTGCCGCAACATACTTCGCAAAAACGAAGTCTCCCCAAGGCCCCATGAAAGCCGTGAGCAAAGTGTAGATGACGATTGGCTTAGACAAAGGCAAAATAATTTTGAATAAAACCTGCGCATTGGTCGCCCCGTCTACTCTTGCAGCTTCATCGAGGCTTTTCGGCAAAGTGTCGAAGAAACCTTTTGAGACGTAATATCCCATGCCTGAGCTTGCGACATAAACCAGAATCAAGCCTGGAACAGCGTTTCCCTGCGTCAAGCCCATATCCGCAAGGACGCGGTAGAGAATGATCATCGTGAGCATTCCCGGGAACATGCCAAGGACAAGCATGAAATTCATAAGGAATTTGCGGGCCTTGAAGCGAAGGCGTGAAAGGGTGTAGCTCATGCAAAGAACGATGAGGGTCTGGATTATTGCGGTCGCCAAGGCCATGATGAAGGTATTGAGGAACCAGCGAACGAACTTGAAGTTCTCGCTATCCGTAAAGAGTTTGACATAATTGTCGAACCCCCACTGCCTCGGCCACATCCAGCCATGGGGTGAGGTCGTCGAACACTCAAAGCTGTCGAGAACGATTCCAACAAAGGGAAGCAGCCAGATGACCGCCATCAAGACAAGGATAATGTAAATGCCAACGTTGGAAAGAACCGTTTTGGCATGCATCCCCATATGATGCTTTTCGGGCTTTGTGATCTGAGGGATGCTATCTTTTTGCAAATCTCTAGTTTCCATTACTGATAATCCTCCTCGTGCTTGTTGGACGGCATAAGGTTATAGACGATAAGCGAAAGGACCGCGGCGACGACGAAGACCATGATACCGACGACGGAAGCCATGTAGTATTCCGAATTGGCGCTCGTCGTAATTTTGAAGAGCCAGGTGATGAGCAAGTCCGTGTAACCTACCGAGCCAGAGGCGCCGGAGGCATTCGGATTGGTCGGGCCACCGCCCGTCAGCAAGTAAATGACATTGAAGTTGTTCATGTTCCCAATAAAGGAAGTGAGCAGATAAGGGCCGGTAACAAAGAGCATGTAAGGCAAGGTGATTTTGAAGTATTGTTGCCAGACGTTCGCGCCATCGATTTTCGCGGATTCATAGAGATCCGCGGGGATATTCATCAATATGCCCGTCGCGATGAGCATAAGATAAGGGATGCCAATCCAAATGTTGATGAAGATAACGGTGACCCTAGCCCAAGTGGGATCATCATAAAAACTAAAGGACGTGGGAACGTTGAACCATTCTCTTAACTTAGCAATCACAATGCCGCTATTCGCGAACATTTTGGAAACATATAGCAAGGAAATAAATTGAGGGATTGCGATCGTGAGAACTAGAATCGTCCTCCAAACTTTCTTAAGACGAATCCCTTTCTTGTTGATCATCATCGCAACTATCATGCCAAGGAAATAATTCGAGAAGGTTGCAAAGAATGCCCAAATAAGCGTCCAGGAAAGAATCTCGCCGAAGGCCGCGCTGTAGGATTTGTTCCCGCTGCTCCAGCTGAGAAGGGTGTTGAAGTTGTCTAGCCCAACCCAATGGAAAAGGTTGTTCGTGTAGCCATTATGGGTGCCATCATAGTTGGTGAAAGCCACCAAAATCATGAATACAATGGGCAAAACAGTGAAAACGATAATGCCCAACACCGGCAACGCCAATAAAGTTTTGTGAAATTGGTCGTCAATGAGAGAGTGAAGATCTTGCTTCCCGCTTTTGAGTTTCTTTCCACTCGCAATGATTTCCTGCGCAATGCGATTCTGCTTTATGTTGAGTCGCCAGGTGTATATAAAAGCAACAATGAAGAAAATCGTCAAAACGGAGTAAAGCAAGATGCGGAAAGAGTTGTCGTTGAACTGGTAAACATAAACATCCAGGTCGACGTCAAGAACCTTCGATGGCCCTACTTTTCCCAAAGACGGCATCATGCTCAGCCAGTATCCCCCGCCCTGCGGCAAGCACATATACGTAATAAAAACGGCTTCAAAAAGAAAGAAAAGAAGCCCCCTCAATACTTGCCCTCTGACCGCGGAGCCAAAACCCATAATGAGATAGGACAGGCGGGTCTTCCAATCGCCTTTTATGAAGGTCTGCACGAGATCGACGGTATCTCGAGCTACAAAGAGCCCGAATCGCTTAAGCTGCTTCCAAATTTTGATGCCTAAATTCTTAAACCATACTGGTATTGCGCAAAAGAAGGCAAGAAACTTGTAGCCAAACCGTTGAAGCTTCGTGAGTTGCAGATATTCCAAACCACTATACTTTTTCATAGTTCGCCTTTCGTCTTCACTTTATAAAAGAGGAAAAGGGTGGGGCAAAAGTGATTTAACCCCACCCTATTTTTGCCGGATTAAAGTTCAGGCCGCATCGATTAGGGTAACCGTGCCACCGGTAACTTTGCCATCACCGTCAACGGTCGTCACCAGTTGAATCTTCTTGGAGCCGGCTTCATCTGCCGAGACGACGTAATTTCCGCCGTCTTTGCCAAAAGCAACATCCCATGATTTGCCCTGGCGGACTTTAAATTCGTCGCCCTCAGCCAAAGTGATTGCCTCACTAGTCCAAGTGTTTGTCGGATTTTCATTCATGGTAATATCGGTGTCCCAATTGCAGCTAAGAGAGGCGATTTTCCCAATAAGAGTGAAGGCACGCTTAACTTCGTCGGAAGCATTGAGGATACCATCTAGCGCCGTCGAGTAAGTGTTAAGAACGGCTTTGATCGAATCATCATCGGTGCCGGCAGTTTTTAGCGAAGTGCCAACAACCTTAGCGACATCCCACCAAGAGCCGTGGATTTGACCCTGAGCGGTAGCATACTGGTTTTGCGCAGAAAGCGCCTCAAGGGCCGGATTAGCTTTAAAAGCATCCGAAGTCTGAGCCTGTTTATTAGAGGGTCCCCAGCCAAAGGTTTCAAGCCTCGCCATTTCGGCTTCGTAGCCAGTCAAAACCTGAGCAAGTTTGTTTAGGTTCGACGCCCTGACAGCATCGGTCTGTGGCTTAACGCCGAGTAGCTTGTAGCCAGAATAGGAACCCAAATGATAAGACTTGTCATCAACTTTGAAGCTAGGGAGATCGGCAACGCCCATGTTGTCTCCGAGGGCATTCTTAACGGCGTTATAGGCCCAGGTGCCAGAGATGAGAACACCAGAAGGGGTGGCAGCGCTGAATTCGCTTTCGGCGGAACTGTCGTTCCAATAATCGGATTTGACAAGGTGCTGCATGCCTTTCGCAGCAATCAGGCCATTAGCGGAATTCCAGGTATCACTAACGCTAGTGAACTTGCCATCGTCGTTCGTGGTCCAATCGGAGTGGCAAAGTTGCTTGCCTTCCTCGTCGTAGGCCATGAAGAAAGAAGCGGTATACCAAGCAGAACCGCCAAGCTCAAAAGAGAAGTTTTTGCCGGCTTTTTCGCAAACGTCAACGAGAGCCTCAAGACTGTCGATATGGCTTTCGTCAATAACGCTCTTATCATAATACATGAAGTAGCCATTGTCGGCTGTTAAGGGATAAGCATAAATCGACTCCCCGGACGTTACGGCACGAACGGATCCCTCGTCGTTATTGGTTTTGACCCAAGAGGAAGCGCCGGGACCAAGTTCAGACAAAGCTCCGCCTTGAACAAGGCGAGCGAACTGGTCTTGCGCAAAGCAATAAATATCAGCGCCAGCCTCAACATCTGTGAGCATTTGAGTCGCTTGATTGGCCTCGGTGATGCCAGTCACTTCAAATTCATAATCGAGGTTGTTATCCGCTGCCCACTTATCGGCGATGGTCTTAAAGGAAGTGGCGACGCCTTCTACTTCAGAGCACCAGATTTTAACCGTATCTTTCGTGCTGGTTGAGTCGGTGGGAGCATCGGACCCCCCCGAAGATTTCGTCTCATCTCCGCTGTTCGCGTTGCAGGAACCCAAAAGCATAGATGGGGTTAGCAAAAGGGCGAAAAGGATTTTTTTGTTATTGATTTTCATTCGTTTCTCCTTTCAATAAGCTAGAGAAAAGCGCTTACATTTTTTCACGAAGAATAAAGGCTCAGCACCTTCCCTATAAATCCATGGCCATATTTTGGTAACCTTGAATTCAGTTGTAAAGAGTTTTTTTGAAAGCCCTTACTTATTTTTTAAGGAAATTAAGAAACGAATGGTTTTAAATGCAAACAGAAACGGATTTAGACAGTTCTTAATCCGAATTTATTGGGCGATTACTTAAGAATTACACTGCTATGAGCGGCAAGGCGAAGTTTGCCTTCGCTAAGCTCTGGAATGCGGTGCGCCGTATTGATTTGATCCACAATCTCCGCCCCTGGCGAAGTGACTTCCACATTGTGGCTTGAAAAATTATGGACGACGATTATTTTTTCCTCGCCATAAGACAAGGAATAAGCCATCACAGAGTATTCCCCAGTATTAAGCTCGGAGGAGAGATCCTTATAGGCTGAGTGCTTAATCCAAGAATACTTGTTCCTTATATGGATCATCATTTTGTAATGGTTAGCAAGAGAGAAGGGTTTGCTTTGCTGATCCTCCACCCCTTCTTCAACTTGCTCGGTAGTGTCGAGATCGAGACGGCTCTTATCAGGAAAAGAGCACTCTCCCGTCTTATCGTTTTTGCTCCAAATCATCGGCAAGCGTCGCTTCACGTCGTTCTGATCATCTGGATTTGTGCCGCGGGTTCCTTTCAAAGCAATTTCCTCGCCGTAATAGGTATAGGCATCTCCAGGGAGCAAAGTGTAGAAAGAGCAAGCGGACTTATAGGTAGCTTCATCCGTGAAATTCTTGGAAATGCGGTCTATGTCGTGATTGCTCAGGAAATAAGAGGAATAAGCATTTGGGTTCTTCGCCTTACGAGCAGTTTCGTTCTTTTCTATGTTCTTACTCACGTTTTTTATTCGCCCGTATCCCTTGAGATAGCTTAGGCAGACGTTGTCCCCGCCGTTTGGCAAAGAGAAATCGAAGAATGAATCGCACTTAGAGCCAAAATAGGAGTTCAGCAAAGCACTTGAAGCCCAGCACTCCCCAACCATGTAGAAATCAGGATCGTATTTATGACATGTTTCCGCGAGCCAATTAAGGAAAGCAACATTTTGGTCTGTGTTCTGATAATAGTAATAAAGCACCGCATCGAGGCGGAATCCCTTCACTCCCCGATCAATCCAAAACTTAACGATGTTCTCCATCTCCTCGCGCACGCCATCCGAATCCAAGTTGAAGTCAGGCATGCTAGCGTCGAATCTGGATTCGTAATAAACACCTTGATAGACATGGTCACCGGTGGACCCAAAATTGAACCAATCCGCCTTGGAATCCTCGCCGGTTTTACCTGCTTTATAATCCGCAAAAGCCTCGGTGAAATATGGGTTTTGCAAAGAGCAGTGATTCAAGACCATATCGAGCATAATGTCGATGTTGTATTTCTTCGCTTCGCTTACCAAGGAATCAAAGTCGTCAAGAGTCCCGTAGTCTTGGTTCACATTGTAATAGTTCGTAACGTCATAGCCGTGGTAGCTTCCGCTAGGGAAAATAGGCATTAGCCAAATGGTCTTATACCCCACATCGGCGATATAGGAGAGTTTGTCTTTGACGCCATTGAGGTCACCGATTCCATCGCCGTCGGAATCATAGAAAGAACGGACGAAAATCTCGTAATTCATCGATCCGTTCGCGTTGCTGGAATCCACATAGACGTAATCTGTCGCAGGATCTTTTTGCAAATAGATTTCGTCGTCATCGAGAGGGTCGTAGACCGAGGTGGCCTTTTCGCTTGAGCTAGAGGCGCCCATTTCCGACTTGCATCCAGCCAACGAGGTAATCGTTAAGGCGGCCAATCCTAAAAACTTCGTTTTCTTTTTCATCTTTGTTTCTTCCCTTCATTAAGTTCATTTTCTTTCTGTTTGGTTAAAGTTGGGTTCTTCGCGAATAAGAAGGGGAACAGTAAAAAGACGAGACCCAAAACCATAAGAGTCAGTCCCGCGTTCACCATCCCCCATTTCAAAGTGATTGGGAAGCCAAAATCATGAATTCCTGTAGGAGCCAAGAAAAGGATTCCAAAGACGGTTAGACCAATCCCTATTATTAATATAAGGATAGAGAGAGCTCGATAGAAAATGCTCGCCCCTTCATAAGCCCCGTAGGTCAAAGCCCTGATGATGTGGCTGCCTTTCTTAAAGGCGTTCAAGGTAACCATGATCAAGAAGCCAAGCAAAATGATGTGAAACGCCATAAAAAGCAGTTCAAAGATGTTGTCGTTCATCGAATTGCTTTGCCAAATACTGACGGTAGAAAGGATGGTCGTTGTCAAGGCAAAAGCCATCAAAACAATCCAGGAAGCAAATAGCAAATGCAAAAACCGCACTTCTTTTTTGGTAACCATGGCCCGGATTGTAGCACACTTTTGAAACAGGGAAGCGTAGAAGACAAAGCGTCACATGGCCTCTACAAAGCATTGCAATGCCACACACGGTTGGGCCAGAGAAACAATTTGTGATTGCCCCAATACTTGAAGTCAGTCGATTCGGACGTAAAGATATTCCCAAATTGAGTTGCCCCATTGCCAGAAGGACAAGAAAGCATCACGTACTTGCTGCCGATCTTTCTTGTGAATAAAGAGCCATTACGGATGTCGGGGAAAAACGTAATGAAGTTTCACAAAAGTTTTGAAATCCTTAGTTTAGGCGATGCCAATGGTGACGCCCGCTAAAGGTCGGACCAAACAATGTAACATCCCCCTTCTAGTTCGATGACGCGATGATCATAAGCCCAGGCCTTACCAAGCAAAGGCTTGCCGTCTTCATCAACAAAACAAATACGTTCCTCATCAAATCCGAAATGGATGCCGTCTTTACTACACCCAACAAGCAAAGTGGGCATGCCGTTATAAATCTCAGATTGGAAACACCGATGAAGGCGCCATCCTTATATAAAGGCGCTATTAAAGGCACGCCCAGTAACGCGATTGGCATTTCTTCCAATGACAGGGTTATTTATGTATTTCCAAGCCGATAAGAAGGATCCTTCTGGTCTATCTTGACAAGGGGCGTTATCACAGAAGGTGGCATTAATTATCTTGCTCAAGAAATTCCTCGAGGAACTGGAAGGATTCAATTACCAATAGATTTTTATGGCTAAGCGTTAATAAATCGAACAGAAAAGTTTTTCCAGTTGAACGGCGCTTTGTCCAAACATCAATGCGCCATTTTTTCGCAGCAAAAGCCGATCAATCCCCGCAAAAGTCGAACTCAAGAACAAAAAAGTAAGATGCGGCGCGCTTTTGTGGGAGAAATAGAAGCCTTGAGGATTTTTGGTCTAAGATTCTTTTTTTTTGAAATGTTTCAGACAGGTAATCCATTATTTTTTGTCTATTTTTCGATTTTTTGATGCATTTTAGACAGAGATTAATTTAAAAATACCGCAGCGGAGGACCCGGAATGAACGACAAGAATCTAATTGCCCGCGAAGAAGAATACCACGTTTTAGAGAGGTGCTATAAATCAAACGAGCCTGAGCTCGTTATCATTTATGGCAGGCGTAGAGTCGGAAAAACATTCCTCATTACTGAGTTTTTCGAAGATAACTTTGCTTTTAGAATCACCGGGGTCTACAAAAAGCCAAAAGCCATTCAGCTAAGCAATTTCACCGATGAATTGAACAAAAGATCTGGCAAAGAGCACGAATGTTTTAAAACTTGGTCCAATGCTTTTCGGGCGCTCCGAACTTATTTGGATACTTTGCCTAAGGGCCAAAAACAAGTTGTCTTCTTCGATGAAACCCCATGGTTAGGCACTCAGAAAAGCGATTTTTGCCGTCTTTTGACTTCTTCTGGAACAATTACGCAAACAGCAAAACAATCTAATGTTTATCGTCGCGGGGTCGGCTTCCGCCTGGATAACCAATAAGCTCATCGAAAGCAAAGGAGGCTTCTTTAATCGCCATACCGCGAGGCTTTATCTTGAACCATTCACTTTAAAAGAGACCAGAGAATATCTAACTCGCAAGGGGATGCATTGGAACGATTATGACATTGCCCAAGCCTATATGGTTACTGGCGGCGTCCCCTTTTATCTTAAGCAATTCGACGAAGACGAAACCGTCAGCGAGAATATCGATCGAATTTATTTCAAGAAGAACGGTCCGCTTTGGGATGAATTTTCCAGGCTCTATGACACTCTTTTCAACGGCGACCTGAAATACCAAGACGTCGTTAAAGCCTTGGCGCAGAAGAGGCGTGGCATGAAAAGAGAAGAAATCGCCAAAAGCACAGGCATCCCATAGAATGGTACGCTAACAAAAATGCTAAAAAACCTCATGGATTCAGGCTTCATCAGCGAAATCGAATCTCATTCCGACAGAAAAACAACGCTCTATGCTTTGACTGATTTTTACACCATATTCTACTTTGATTTCTTGAAAGAGAATTATGGCAAAGACGAGCATTTCTGGACTATCACGACCGATTTGCCGAAGCGTAAAGCGTGGTTAGGCCTCACTTTCGAACTCCTTTGCAAAAATCACGTCGGTCAAATTAAGAAAAAGCTCGGAATCGAAGGGGTAAGTTCAACCTATTACTCCTGGGAAAGGCAAGGAAACGAATATGAGGATGGCTGCCAAATCGATTTGGTCATTGATCGTCGCGACAACGTGGCCGACCTCTGCGAGATTAAATTCTCAACAGGCACATTCGCCATCAGCAAAGATTATGACGAGAACCTTCGTATTAAATTTTCACGGTTCTCGGACGAGTATCCACGAAAATCAATCCAGATGGTTCTAATCACCACATACGGACTAGCAAAAGGGATGTACGCTAGCACTATCAATAAGGTCGTGACCCTTAAGGATCTCCTTGAGTAAATCGCTTTTTCCTCTCCCCCGCTATTGAATTGGCAACCATTCGCCTTTATAATTTTTAAGTCGCTTAATTAATTAAGGAAAGGCACAATAAGGAGGGACGCGTGTGAGCAAAGAAGAACTATACGAGTATTTCTTGCAGCAATTGACCGATGGCTCTTGCTATATGCTGATTGGCAAAGGCAAAGCCAGTTACAAGATGACACGAGGGTCTTTCAAAACGAAAGACCGCATCGTCGACCGTCATAAGTTGGTTTTCTCTTTTCAAGACGGGAAGCGTTATATTTTCACCGACGGCAAGGTCCAAGCCGAAATCATCGTTGATAAAGACCCTTGGATAAAATTCCATTTTCACGTCGACCCTGGGTATAACCGCTTCACCCTCCGTTTTAAAACATTCGAGGACGAGCACATCTACGGCTGCGGCGAGCAATACACGACCGTTGACCTAAAAGGGAAAGACGTCCCCATCTGGGTCAGCGAGCATCAACAGGTGATGAAAATCGTCAAGAAGCAATTAAGGGAAAGGCTTCATGGCCCTCAGCCTGATCATGAGTCCCCTTATAAGGATCATCAGACGTATTGTTCCGCCCCTTCGTTCATGTCTTCGAAAGGATATGCGATTTATTGCCACGAGGACGCCTACGGTTTTCTCTCCTTCAAGAAGAACGAACTCCTTATCAAATTCAGACAAGTCCCTCAATCCATTTCCCTCTTGGCTTCCGACTCCTTGCTGGGATTATCCCAGGAGATTTCGAAACTAGTCGGGCTCCAGCCAAAAGTTCCCTCTTGGGTCAATGATGGCGTCATCCTCGCCATCCAAGGAGGAAGCGAAGTTTTGCTGAAGAAATACGAGGAAGCAAAACAAAAAGGACTGAGAATTGCGGCGATTTGGTGCCAGGACTGGTGCGGGAACCACGTGACGAGCTTCGGTTATCAGGTCTATTGGAACTGGGAGGCCGATGAAAAGCTCTACCCTAATTTAAAAGAAATCATCAAGAAGCTGAATTCCGAGGGAGTCCGTTTCCTTGGCTACATCAATACCTTCTTAAAAGAAGGGGCCCCAATGTATCTAGAGGCTAAAAAGAAGGGTTTCTTGATCCGCCACAAAGACGGTTCCGTCTACCACATCAAGTCCACCACCTTCAATGCGGGCATCGTGGATCTAACGAACCCGACGGCGAGAGCGTGGTACGTGGACATCATCAAGAGGAACATGGTCGAGTACGGTCTCTCCGGCTGGATGGCGGACTTTGGGGAATATCTCCCAACCGATTCGGTCTGCTATGGCGGAGAAAGTGAAAAACTCCATAACCGCTGGCCAACCATGTGGGCGAAGTGCTCCTATGACGCGGTCAAAGAGGAAGGGAAAGAAGATGAAATCTTCTATTTCTCGCGCGCGGCCTATGGGCACACCTTCCAATTCACGAACTCAATGTGGAATGGCGACCAGCACGTGGATTTCTCAGACGAATATGGCTTAGCCAGCGTCATTCCCGCCTGCATTTCCCTCGCCTGTTCTGGTGCTGGCGTTATCCATAGCGACATCGGGGGCTACACGACCATCACAGCTTTGTACCCGATGAAAAGAGACGCCGAATTATTCAACCGTTGGGCGGAGATGAACGTTTTCTCCCCAATCTACCGCACCCATGAAGGCAATCAGCCGAAGCACAACGTCCAATATGACAACCCGAACACCTATCCGGAATTCATCAAAAATACGGACACCTTTGTTGCCTTGAAACCCTATCGCGAACGTCTCTACGAGGATTATTACAAAAACAATACCCCAATGATCGCCCCTCTCTTCTTCTATTTCGATGAACCAGAGGCCTATGTGAACAAAAGGGAATATATGTTTGGACCCGACGTCCTCGTATCCCCGGTTTTAAGGCCTGGGGAAAGCAAGCACCATTACTACCTCCCCGAGGGCGAATGGATCCAGTTCTTCACCAACATAGAGGTAAATTCAGGAGAAGGCGAAGTCGATTCGCCGATTGGCCTTCCCATTGCTTTCTATAGGAAAGATTCAACTTTTGCGGAGTTATTCAAAAAACTAAACCAAGAAAAAGGAGGAAATTAACAATGAAATACTTTCTTGATTCAGCCAAATTAAATGAGATTGATTTTGCCTACAGGAACTACAAAATCGATGGGGTCACGACCAACCCGAAGCACATCATGGCATCGGGAAAGCCCTTTTTGACCGCGATTAATGACATCGCCGATTGGATTAAGGAAAACCATCTTGAAGGCATCGATGTCTTTCCCGTCTCCGTCGAAATCAACCCTCATCTAGACAAAGCCGAGGACATGATCGAGGAAGCGAAGAAGGTCGCTAAGATTTCAGAGAACTTCGTCATCAAAATTCCTTGCACCACCGAGGGAGTCAAAGCGGCTTATCAACTCGAGAAGATAGGCGTTCGCACCAACGTCACTTTGGTCTTTTCCCCGTCTCAGGCTATCCAAGCCGGGCGTATCAGTGCCAAATTCGTTTCTCCTTTCGTCGGTTGGAAAGAGAACAACGGCGAAGACACCTATCCTTATATCTCCCAACTCGTGAATATCTATAAAGAAAAAGGATATGAGACCGAAATCATCGTCGCCGCGGTTAGAAACGGCAAGCAAATCGCCGATGCCGCTGAACTTGGCGCCGACATCGTCACCGCCGGTCTAGCTGTCTATGAAGACAGTTTCAATCATCCATTCACCGCTTATGGCTTAGGCGTTTTTCAAGATGCCTGGGATCACACGAAAGGAAACTAACATGAAAATCGCTTTCATCGGCCTCGGCATCATGGGGATGCCAATGGCCACAAACGTCGCCAAAAAGTATGACTTGCTTGGCTATGATGTCGTTAAAAAAGAAACGCCTTTCCCCTTTGCCTCTTCCTATAAAGAATGCGCAGACTTTGCGGATGTCATCATCTCGATGGTTCCCAAAAACGAACATATGCTCTCTCTCTTT
The DNA here is from genome assembly GCA_963658395.1 of Lachnospiraceae bacterium. Classification (GTDB taxonomy): domain Bacteria; phylum Bacillota_I; class Bacilli_A; order RFN20; family CAG-826; genus Alloenteromonas. The sequence continues at coordinate 24,321 of CAVKPZ010000015.1, forward strand.
TCGGAGTTGAAGCCCCATTTCCGCAAAGGCCAGATTTGGATTGATATGTCCACCATCTCCCCTGCGACCAATCAGAAGGTAGCCAAAGAGCTAGAAGGGACAGGCGTCGAGATTGTGGATTGCCCCGTCGTAAAATCGCAGCCCGCCGCGGTTAAAGGCGAGCTTGGAATCTACGCCGGGGGCAAAAAGGAAATCTACGAGAAAGTGAAGCCCATTCTTTCCTGCATGGGTAAGAACATCATCTACATGGGCGGCCATGGCGCTGGGCTTCAGATGAAGATTCTTCATAATGGCCTAGTTGGAGAAATTCAAAACGGCGTAAACGAGATTCTTGGCTTAGCGAAAGCCCTTGGTCTCAGCCAAGAGGAAGTCGTCACCGCTTTAGGGTATGGCGGAGCCCAATGCTTCTACCTCGATACCAAAGCCAAAAACATCATTTCAAACACCTACCCCACGGCTTTCTCGGTGGAGAACATGAACAAAGACGTCCATTTTGCAAGAGAAATGGCAAATGGCGCAGGAAAAGAATGTCCAACGCTTGCGCGCATCGTTTCCGTCTATGAGGAAGCCATGAAAGAAGGCTTAGCAAAAGAAGACTTCTCCGTTTCCTACAAAATCGTCAATGAGGTCAAATAACATGAGAAAACCCATGATTGGTCTGGTGTGTCTGGTCCGTAAGACATTCGATTACGAAACCGCCTTCAAGCTCTATCAAGAAAGATGCAAGAAGGTGATGGAGGATGATTCCGTCGACTGGGTTTATTATCCAACTATGGTCATCGAGTCCAACGAAGCAAAAGAGGCAGGCACCTACTTCGTTGAAAAACATGTGGATGCCCTCGTTGTTGTATCCGCAACTTTCCATTTGGGTGGCCTAGCTTTAATCCTGCACGACATCGTCAAAAAGCCTTTCCTCCTCCAAGGATATAATGAGCTCCCCTATGACGGGGGCAAAATCCGTCTTAATGCGGTTTGCGGGGTTAACTTGAATGCCTCAAACCTCTACAAAGGTGGCGTGGACGATTACATCGTCTATGTGGGCGATGATATTGACCATGATTGGGTCAAAGCCATCAAAATGAAGACCGCTTTGGAAAATTCCAACGTGGGTCTCATTGGCTTCCGCGCGCAGGGCTTCTATAACGTCGGCGTGGACGAGCTCCATCTTTATAAAGAGCTTGGCATCCTCATCAGCCATTATGAACTCAGCGATTTCTTCGGTGGAGAAGCCTCCGAAAAAGAGATATCCAAGGAAGAGAAGAGCCTGCGAGAGACCTTCGATTGCAAGAAGCTCAACGAATACCAAGTAAAACAGGTTTCCCGTCTTATCGTGGTCGCCGAGAAATTCATGAAAGAAAAAGGCCTCGACGTGGTTGCGATTCGTTGCTGGCCTGAATTCGCAAAGAATTATGGGGTCTCTCCCTGCGCGATGATGTCGGTCTTGCAATCTAGAGGTATCCTCCTTGCCTGCGAAGGCGACATCGAAGCGGCCTTAAGCATGGTCGCCGTTAAGGCGGCGGGCGAAGCCACCCCTTTCATGGCGGATCTATCGCAAGTCAACTACGAAGAGAACTACGCGCTTCTTTGGCATGATGGGGTCGCCCCCTGCAATCTTTGGGACAAGCGCTGCAACAGGTCTTTGGAGACATATTTCGCAGGAGGCAAAGGGGTCACCGCGGACTTCGTCTTGAAAGAAGGAAAGATGTCGATTCTCCGTATTGATACGGCCAGAGGGAAAACAAGGATCTATTACGAGGAAGGCGAGGCCTTCCCGATGACAAAAGATCTCTCCGGCACTTATGCGAAAGTCGTTTTCAATCGTCCCATCAACGAAGTCGTCGACACGGTTGCCTATACCGGGGTCGCCCACCACGTCATCATGGGTTATGTCCAATATAAGAAAGCGATGACTTATCTAGCCAGACTCATGAACTGGGAGATCCTCGATGAAAATACGAAGTGTTACTGATCCTTTATTCGCGAAATACGGCAAAGTCCTAGATCTAGAAACCGATGAAATGGTTTCGTATTTGCATAACCGCGCAACAATGCCAAAAGAAGGCAATATCTACGTGCGAAACGACGAAAACATGAAGGTTTTGCGCGGTATTTCGAAAATCAAAGAGGAAATCTATGGTTTAAGTGACGTCGAAGTCGGCTATTGCAACGGCTTCAATTCCTTGCTGAACTGCATGGAATACCACGCTTGCCCGGAAGTCGACGTCGTAGGCGACGACCTTGTTTTGCTACTAGCGAATCAAGACGACGTTCGGGAGGGATTCCTAGCTTCCAAAGACGTCGAAGCCTTTCTCTTAAAGAAAGGGCAAGCCGTTTGCTTATACCCTTATACCTTTCACTTCTCGCCCTGCAAATTAAGCGAATCTGGCTTCCATTGCGCCATCATCCTCAGCGATAAAACGAACATGGACCTAAAAGAGACGCCTAAGGATAAAAAACTTTGGAAAGTGAATAAGTGGCTCTTTGCTCACAAGGACACAGTTCAGGCGAAGAACGGAGCCTATGTCGGCATAATCGGAGAAAACATAAGAGTTGATTTCTAGTGGCTCAAGACATCCTTTTCATCCTGATAATCTTTATCAGCAACATCATTCAAACAATCACCGGCTTCGCCGGGACGGTTTTAGCAATGCCTCTTTCCCTCAAACTGGAAGGGGCGAACACGGCTAAACCGGTTTTGAATCTCGTCGCGATGGTCGTTTGCGTCTATATCGTGGCCGTCCATTTCAAGGATATCGATTGGAAGCATTTCTTGATCATCCTGCTCTCCGTCGGGGCGGGGTTCGGAACAGGTTTCGCGATCGAGCTCATTCCGATGGACACAAAGATTCTTTTG
>CAVKPZ010000016.1:0-7492 GCA_963658395.1 Lachnospiraceae bacterium
CCCAGCAAAAATCAAAGCTTATCCCGGGATGTTGCATCGACTTTGTCACCTAACAGATTTTCTCAAATCATCGATGGCCGCGATGCTTTTCTTATCATTTCTCTTTGTCTACAACGAGGTTAGAACGAGTTTCTTTGGTTTTTCTTAATCTTTGATCAAAGATTCCTCGATGATCGGGCCGACGCTTAAGGAAGAGAAGTCTCGCTTGTCCTTCCTATATATATAGGAGAATTCTTTCAGGATGCGATTTCTCTCTCCTTTGCTAAGACCATCTTTCTTAGATTTTGAAAGATCGTAATCCAAAGTGAATTTGTTCCTGAGTTTTGAAGAAAGAAAAGCCTCCCGGAGCTTATCGTCTCCCAACAATTCGCAGAAAGCCCGCATCACACCAAAGCAATCTAAATGCTCTTGGGCGCGGTTTGGGTTTTCGCGAGTAGAGAGGGTGGCCTCCCCTTCTTTGGAATAATGGTATAAGGGGTCTTTCAAAGTAACGATCTTTTTGCATTTGGCGAAAACGGAGAAGCAAAAAGGCATATCCTCAAAGGAATGGTTCTTCGGAAGCCTGATTAAGGGCTTTTTTAAAAGCAGTTCCCTCCTAAACATCTTGCTCCAGAGGAAGCCGCGGATGGAGCAGTCATTCAAAAGCTTTTGAACCGCCTCGTCCCGGCCATAGACCCCGTCCTTTCCCCGAAAGGGGTAAGGGAATTCTTTCTTCGCGTTTTTAACGTAAAAGGAGCAGTTCACGACGTCCGCGTCGTTCTTCACCAAAGCCCCGTACATTTTAGAAACAAAATTAGGCTCCAAAAAGTCGTCCGCGTCCACGAACCCGACGTATTTGCCTTTTGCCTCCTCTATCCCCATGTTGCGGCAAGGGACGACCCCAAGCCTTTCTTTGTTCGCGATGAGGCGGATTGAAGAAGATGCTTCCTTTCGAAGGATCTCCTCGGTCTCGTCCGTGCCGGGATCGACGACAAAGATGATTTCCATCTTCCCTTGGAAGTCCTGGCTTTTAAAGGAATCCAAAAGCCTTCTCAGGGAAGAAGCTGAGTTATAGCAAGGGCAGATGAGGCTCACGTCCATATCGTCCTTATTATATAAGGAAAAGGCCGCCTCTAAGCGACCTTTCTAAGTATGCTATTTTTTCTTCCCTCCAATGAGCACCAAGAAGTAGAGCACGCGGAGGAAGATGACGATGTAATCGCAGTACATCGTGAAGGCGCAGTATAACGCCACGTTTTTCATCCCATCCGCCTTTTCAATGATCCGTTTGATGTTATAGGCATCGAAGATGACGACGATCACCGACAGAAGCAAGATCGCCCCGGAGACGACCATATCATAAAGGTAATACTCGATGGCGTTCCCGGTCACCAGGATTTTGATGAGCCAGAACAAGGCGAAGACAAGAAGCGTGATCGCGAAGAGGGAGGTCACCATGGCCAGGATCCTCATCCCCTTGCCGCCTTTCGCGTAGTAGCCAATGAGGAACATCGCAAGGAAGGAAGTGGAGGTGAGCAAGAAGGCCTCGCCAATCGTCTGGAAGTCGATTCCCAGAATCAGGAAGGAGCTTAGGAAGACCCCCATGAAAATGGTGTAGAGGATGTAAGGGACCCAAGCGGAACGCTTGTTTCTCGCCATGACAATCGACATAACCAAGCCACTCACAAGAAGCCCCACGAAGGAGACAACCATGATGGTGATGTAGCCCGTCGCATAAGCGGTAGCGATTTGCCCTCTCTCGCTCGCCCATTTCAGGATATAGACGAAGATGTACGAGGTGAGGAAGGCCACCAAACCGGAAATCGCAAGCCCTAAGGCCATGTAGCCGAAGGATTTCGCGAGCAAGCGGTTTGTAGGCGTGCTGTTTATTTGATTCTCGTTGAAGGAGGATTTCTTGGGGGAATCCCCTTGAGGATAAGAAGCGTAGGCCATTATTTCACGAGATTCTCGATGAGGCCCTTGTAGGAGTCAAGCTCGAGAGAGGCCCCGCCGACAAGCGCCCCGTCGATGTCTTTTTCGGACATGTATTCGGCGATGTTGTTGGGCTTCACGGAACCGCCATAGAGGATGCGGATCTTCTCTGCGCTTTCTTCGCCAAACATCTTTTTGAGGACGCTACGAATGGAGGCGATGGTATCTTCCGCGATCTCTTTGGTTGCGTTTTTGCCGGTGCCGATGGCCCAAATAGGCTCATAAGCGACAACGACTTTTTCCGCGTCTTCTTTGCTTAAGCCCGCAAAGCCTTCTTCAATTTGAGTGCCGACCCAAGATTTTGTTTCTCCGGCCTCGAAGGTTTCAAGGGTTTCGCCGCAGCAATAGACCGGAGTCATATCGGCGGCAAGCAAAGTTTTGATCTTCGCGTTGCAAGCAACGGAGGTCTCGCCGTTATAAGTTCTTCTCTCTGAGTGGCCAAGAATCACCCAGTTCACGCCGATTTCTTTGAGCATCGCGATGGAGATTTCGCCCGTATAGGCGCCATGATCGTGCTCATTGACGTTCTGGGCGGCAATGATGAGCTTCTTGTCCGCATTTTCGACAACGGTCTCCAAGCAGACGAAGGTCGGTGCAACGCCGACGTCGATGCCGTGGCTCACGGCGAATTCGACCATGTCCTTGGAGCCCAAGGCAAAAGCCTTGGCCTCCGAGGGGGTCTTATTCATTTTCCAGTTGCCGAGGAGGAGTTTTTTTCTAGCCATGATTACTTGCCCTCCGCGATGACATCAATGCCAGGGAGGTGCCCATCGTATTGAATGAGTTCAAGCGAAGCTCCACCACCAGTGGAGATATGAGAGAATTTATCACTGTAGCCGAAGATTTTCGCAGCTGCCGCGCTGTCTCCGCCGCCGATGACGGTGAAGGCGCCTTTGCCGGTGGCCTCCGCAACCGCTTCGCAAACGGCTTTGGTGCCTGCCTGAAGGGCGGAGTTCTCGAAGATGCCCATCGGGCCATTCCAGAAGATGGTTTTCGCGCCTTCGATCTCTTTTTTGTAGAGCTCGCGGGTCTTCGGGCCGATGTCGGCGCCTTCATATCCCGCGGGGAAATCTTTGTCGTTGCCTTCGAGAATTTGAACATCCTCGGGGGCTTTGCTCAAATCGTCGAAGTCGAGGCCTTTGACAATGACGGTGTCAACCGAAAGCATGATTTTGCCGGTCTCATAGCACTTTTTGGCGTATTCGATCTGATCGTCTTCGCAGATGGAGCAGCCCACGTCAATGCCGTAGATGGCTTTTTTGAAGGTGTAGGTCATGCCACCGCCGATGAGGATCTTGTCGCATTTCTTAAGAAGGGAGTCGATGACTTCGATCTTGGAGGAGACTTTAGAGCCACCCAGGATCGCGATATAAGGTCTTTCGCTGTCTTTCGGAGTGACGCAGCGGCCGAGGTTTTTAATCTCTTTTTCCATCAAGTAGCCAACCGCGGTCTTTTTGCCTTCTTTGTTGAGAATTGAAGGAACGCCATAAGTGGAAGCGTGGGCGCGGTGAGCGGAGCCGAAGGCGTCCATCACGAAGATGTCGACGTCTTTCGCCCAATCAGCGGCAAGAGAAGCATCGTTGGCTTCCTCTCCCGCCTCATAACGGGTGTTCTGAACGAGGAGGACTTCGCCGTCATGAAGAGCGTTAATCTTCTCAGCGAGATCATCGCCATGAGTAGCGGCGGAGAAAGTCACCTTGACGTCTTTTTCAAGAGCGGCATCGAGCTTTTCCTTTAAGGGCTTAAGGACGATCGAGAGGTCGTTTTTCTTCATTTGCTTCTCGATGTCTTCCATCGTGGCCTTGCCTTTTTTGATGTCCTTCCATTTGACTTTGCCAAGGTGAGACATCAAAACGACTCGCGCGCCTTCCTTCAAAAGTTTGGCGATGGTCGGGATGGCAGCGGTGATGCGATTGTCGTCGCTGATGACCTCTCCCTTATGGGGAACGTTGAAATCAACGCGGACGAGGACTTTTTGGCCGTTTAAGCCTTTCAAATCTTCAACAGTAAGCATTTATTAACTCCTTTTTTTGCTTATGCAGGCGTATTTTAGCACCCTAAAAGGGTGCTTTGTTAATAATAGCATCTCGATGCCGATTCCCAACAAGTTTACCGATTTCCCTATAAGAAAAGCCCCCCGAAAATGGGAGGCTAGATATCGAAGCGGGGACGAATTACTTCGCGCCGAGGACTTCGCCGTACTTCTTAGCAAGGCGCATCATCTGGCAGGTGAAGGAGTATTCGTTGTCGTACCAAGAGGCGACTTTGACGAAGGTGACATCACCGGCGGGGATGATCATGGTAAGGGTGGCGTCGAAGATGGAGCCTTCGGTCCTGCCGAGGATGTCGGAGGAGACGATATCTTCATCGTTGTAGCCAAGGATGCCTTTGAGTTCGCCATTGGCGGCGTCTTTAAGAGCGGCGTTGATCTCATCAGCGGTGGCATCTTTCTTCAAGAGAAGGGTGCAGTCGCAGATGGAGCCATCGGTGACAGGAACGCGGATGGCGTTGCCGTTGAGCTTGCCATTGAGTTCGGGGATGACCTTACCGACGGCCTTGGCGGCGCCAGTGGAGGTCGGAACGATGTTGGCAGCACCGGCGCGGGAGCGGCGGATGTTGCTGCCAGCGAGATCGAGGATGCGCTGATCGTTGGTGTAAGCGTGGACGGTGGTCATGGTGCCGCCGACAACGCCGAATTTGTCGTTGAGGACTTTCATCATCGGGGCGAGGCAGTTGGTGGTGCAGCTAGCGCCGGAGATGATGGTCTGGTCAGCGGTGAGCTTGTCGCTGTTGACGCCATAGACATAGGTCGGGATGTCTTTGGAAGAAGAAGGAGCGGAGATGATGACGCCTTTGGCACCATTTTCCATATGGACGTCGCCGTCCTCGTGGCTCTTCAAGCGGCCAGTGCACTCCAAGACGATGTCGACGCCATAGTCTTTCCAAGCGAGATCGTGGGGATCTTTCTTGCCGAGAACAGGGATCTTGTGGCCATCGAAGACGATGGAGTTGTCTTCGCTGCTGATGAGGTCTTTGTTCCAGGTGCGGTGAGTGGTGTCGTACTTAAGAAGATAAGCAAGGGTGGGGGCGTCGACGAGGTCGTTGATCGCGACAACTTCGAAGATGTCTTTGCCGGCTTCCTTATTCATCTCATAGGCGCGGCGGAACGCGAGGCGGCCGATGCGGCCGAATCCGTTGATTGCAAGTTTGATGGACATGTTTCTTAGGTCCTCCTTAATGAAACTGCAGTTCGTATTATACAAACTGAAAATGCGGTTTGAAACAACAATCAAACCCCAAAAATCGGCAAATCGGGAAATTTATCCTTATAGGGGTCTAGATGTCGATGGGAACGATACCTTGAAAGAGTTTTTCTAAAGAAACGCCCAAGCCGTAGGCGAGCTTTTGAAGCACGGTGACCGTGGGGTTTCTGCGGCCGTTTTCCAGATCGCTGATATAGTTTTTGCTGACGCCCGAGCGGATGGAAAGCTCTAGTTGGGAAATGTTCTTTTTGTTCCTCAAATAAGTGATGCGAATCCCAAGTTGCCCCAAAAGGGACAAAGAATCGTCGAGGCTTTTACTTTTTGCTGTCTTTGATTTCGGATTCATACTCTTCTAAAAGGTTTCGGAAAAGATGGTTGACGTTGCTTTTACTTACGGTGGTGGCTAATTTTTCCGAAAGAAGCTCCCTCAGCTCGTCAAGACTAGCGTCCTTATGTTCAAGGCGTAGCTCCATCAAGGCTTTCTTTTTGGGGTTGTCAAAATAGGACCAGCCATCGTGCTCGACAAAGTATTCAATGGCCTGAACTTGTTTTTGGCTTGCCTCCATCGTTTTGAAGAAATTGGCTCCATCGAGGTTCGCCAACCGGTTGCCGATATTTGCGAAATCCCGGTCCACGCGAACGTTTTCGAATTTCAAGCAACTGTCGGGAGCGCCAATCAAAACAAGGAAATCGGAAATTTGATCGCTTCTTTTCAAATAGACGACATATTGGGAACGTCTCCTCGCAACTTTGGAAGTGAAATTATGGGAGGAGACCCTATTAATGAGATGAGAAATCCAATTGGCATAGGTCTGATCGCTCAAGGCTATTTCCAAATGGTAGTTGCTGCTAGAAGGGTCATTAACTGAGCCGGCGGCAAGAAAGGCCCCGGCTAGATAAGCCGCGCATTGATCGGGGGTAGACGTTAAATCCTTGGGCAATTTCCCGGAAAGGAAATCGACTTGGAGGTCGGAAAGAATATAGTCGGCCTCAGGGACCAAGCAATGGAACTTAACCCGCTTCCGGAAACCAATACCTTTGGTGTAAGCAAAACGCGGAGTGACCCCATAGACGTTTCGAATCGTTAAATAAAGGAACTTGGCGACATTGGCTTTCTCGGTAGAAAGGTCGAGCTCCTCTTTCCCGCTCGAAATATGAATCTCCCCAGCCGTTTTGGCGAAGGAAGAAAGAAGGCTCCTAATAGCGGAGTCCGGAAATTGATGGGTGGCGATCTCTTCTTTTACTTCGCCAGCAAAAGATAACGTTTTCGGCATAAGGAATTCTCAATTACCTCGGCTAGTATACTAACTTTTGGAAATGAAAAAAGCCCGCCCGGTTCTCAACAGGCAGGCTTTCAATTTCAGGAAAGAAATTACTTATTTTTTCCTTTTGCCCTTGGCAATGAAATTTGCAAAGGCAGGAGCAATGGCAAGGACGCCTGCGGTAATAGCGCAGATAGCAGAAATGATCCAGCCAGCACCAAGGGAGTACCCATCAGTGGAATAAGTGTAATCAGAAGTCGACTGAGCGGCGCCGAAGCACGGAATCTCAATGAAGATAAGAACACCGGCAACAACAAGAGCGATGACGGCGATCAAATTCAAGAGGCCGGAGAATTTGTTGAGCGCAGTAACTTTGAAAATCGGAAGGATTGCGCCAAGCAAAAGAATGACGATAGCGGCAATTAAGAGAACAAAAGCGATGATGGCGCTAGCGGTAGCCTTTAAAGCAGTGTTCGTGTCGAGCCAAGACCAGCCCGTATCAAGGACCTTGCCACCGAAAATACCGTAGACACCGGAAATTTCATAGGTTTTGCTGCCCAAGGTATAAGTCATGGAAGGGCAAGCCAGCATGAGGATGAAGGCAACAATCGCAAACACGGCTGCGATAAGGCCGGAGAACTGTAAGAATTTTTTCATGGTCAAAAACCACCTTTCGAAAGTTATTGTATCCAAAAGAAAGACGGTTTTGGATACCAAACAGCAAAATCGAACTCAGCGAATCAAAAGGACCGGTTTTTGTTTGGTAGAGAACGAAGATAAGAAATAGCGGAAGTGGCAGCGATGGCGCCATCGCTAGCGGCCGTCACTAGCTGGCGGAGCTTTTTGGATACAACGTCGCCGCAAGCGAAAACGCCAGGAAGCGAGGTTTCCATATTTTCGTTTACGCAAAGAAACTGTTTATCGCTTTTTAATCCAAGATTAGAAGCAAAAGCGGTGGAGGGCACCTCGCCATAAAGCGGAAAAACGCCATTGACT
>CAVKPZ010000016.1:7502-26098 GCA_963658395.1 Lachnospiraceae bacterium
CCTCTAAGACACAAACGGACTCCACCAAGCGGCTTCCAGAAACAAAAAGAAGGGAGGCGTGCATGTGAATTTCGACATTTTTGAGACTTTCCAAAGACTGGCGATGAATTTCAACAGCCTCGAGTTCCTGAGGCAAGAAGAAATAAACTTTTTTTGCTAAACCAGCAAGGTAAATAGCATCTTCGGTCGCATGGTCTTCATAGCCAATAACCGCAACAGTCTTTCCTTTGAAAAAATTACCGTCACAAGTCGCGCAATAGGATACGCCGCGTCCAAGGAATTCTTTTTCTCCGGGGACAAATATCTTTCGATTGTTCATGCCTGTAGCGAGAATAACACCCTGGCAGCGAATTTCATCATCTCCCGTAAAAATTGAATAGCCTTTTGCGGCTTTTTTGACGCCAACAACATTGCCATAATCAACGGAAATACCAAGGTTTTGCGTTTGCTTAAGCAGATTTTGCGCGAATTCCGGACCTGATATCGGCATAAACCCAGAATAGTTTTCAACATCATGGATATTGTTAAGTTTTCCGCCCGGGGCGCTTTTATCTAAGATGGTGAAATCAACGTTGCTTCGCTTTAGATATATGGCAGCGGTAAGACCTGCGATTCCCGCACCTACGATGACGATTTGTGTTTGCTTTTCCATGAGTAGTAAAAAGGAGGCTTCTATTCCTCCTTCTCATTGTCTCCCGTCTTTTTAGAATCGTCATCTAATTTGCTTTCGCCATCATCGATTTCAGCAATAGGGGTGATGGACAATCCCTTGAAACGCCTTAGCGAGCGATAGAAGAGAAAGCCGTTTAGAAGAAGCATAGCCAAGCCAAGAACAAACACGAAAGTATATGCAGGCGCTTTTGCTCCGCCCATTTTTAAAGCGCCATCAATCGTGAACCAAGCGCCAATCCCGAAGAATCCCACCTCTAGAATCATATAGAAGATAGAGTAAGTCTTGCTTTGATCAGGCAAACCTTTTTTCTTTTCATAAAGAGCAAGCAATTGAAAAACCACGACAACAAATACACCCAAAATAATATAGATAAGCGAGTTCCAAATGGACCACATGCCGTTGCTTCCCATATTGAAATCCGTGCTTCTCATCGGCTCCAGGATAATGCGAACGATCCCATACCAGACAAGATAAAAGCCAACCAGATCGCCTTTTGCTCTGCCTTTTGATTCGCTCCAAACGGCAGGGATAAGTTTCGCGATTGCAAAATAGCCAACAATGTTGATGACACCCTCTATCAAAAACAAAGGGACATACATCGTTGTCCCGCTTGGAACGCCGTTAGAGAAACCAGTCGCCATTTGGTAACGAATCCAAGTAGGCAAGAAAGAAAAAGAAGACATGCTGACTTCAATACCATAGACCTCATGATTAAAGAAGTTGCCCCAACGCCCGATCGCCTGAGCCAAAAGAATAGTCGGAACGCAGGCATCTACCGCGAATCTCAAATCCACGTACTTCCTCTTTTTGGTCATATAAACCATTCCGACGATTATGCCGGCAACGGCTCCGCCAAGGATCGTGAGGCCACCGTTCCAAATTTGGAACATCGAGAACCAGTTTCCTTTCGTGATCTCATCCGCGAAACTTAATCCATTTGCGGCGTCGCCTTCAAAGTTGCCCACAACATACCAAATGCGGGCTCCAAGAATTCCACCAATCAAAGCGATTACGAATAAACTATCGATGATGCCGTGCTTTTTGAATTCTTTGTAGAAATTATGATCGGAAATCTTATAGGCAAGGACAGCACCCAAGAGAATGCAAATCGCATACCAAGCAACGTGGAAGCCGGAGCTGTTGTTTTGATAGGTAACCCATTGGAATCCATTGCCGCCGATGGTAAAGCCAGAAACCAAAGGATAGACGAGGTGATTCGCAACCCCTTCGCCAAGGAGCAAGAAAGCACAAATAGCCAAAATAGGAAGGACGTATACCAATATTCCATTAATTTTTGCCTGGTTTTTATCAAAATCAGCCTTGTAATGTTTAAGGGTGAAAGAGAGGCAAAATGCGGCAAGCAAACCCATAAAAAGAAAAGCCCCGATAAGAGACATGGCGTTTTCTCCGCCCCTCATATCCCAGTTGCAGCCATTTTGAATCGCTAGCTGAAGCAATAAGCCAGAAACCGCAAACAAAACGCACTCAAGGACAAGGTAGAAGAAGTCTTTTTTCTCTAATTTAAGAGCCTTGTGATTTTGGCAAAAGGCCTTCGTCTTGGTAATGGCGAAGTAAATTCCGCCCGCTAAGCTCAACAATCCAAAAACAAGAAACAAGATGAACATGCCGCTATTTTAAGTTCTCTCCTTATCTAGGGCAAACAATTTAAGGCTAAGCCTTAGTCTTATTTTTCCCGAGCATAAACTTCAAATATTGGCCGGTAAACGAGGATTCGCAATTCGCGACGTCTTCCGGCGTCCCTGTCACGACGATATTCCCGCCGCGATACCCACCTTCCGGCCCAAGGTCGATAATCCAGTCCGCAACCTTTATCATATCAAGATTATGTTCGATTACGATAACAGTATCCCCGTGATCGACGATGGACTGAAGAACTTTGATAAGTCTGGAAACGTCGTCACTGTGTAACCCGGTGGTCGGTTCATCGAGGACGTATATCGTTTTTCCAGTTGCTTTTTTCTGAAGTTCTGCAGCCAATTTCACGCGTTGCGCCTCGCCACCAGAGAGTTGAGTCGCCGGTTGCCCAAGCTTCACATACCCAAGGCCAACTTCATCCAAAGTTTTAATTTTACGATATATCTGGGGCCTGTTTTTGAAGAATTCGCAAGCTTCCTCTACTCTCATTTCAAGGACATCGTGGATGTTTTTTCCTTTGTAATAGCATCGCAAAGTGTCTTCGTTGTACCGCTTGCCTTCGCATTCATCGCAAACGACATAGACATCAGGGAGAAAAGACATCGGGATACGAGTCACGCCAGCGCCCTGACATTTTTCGCAGCGACCGCCAGGAACATTGAAGGAAAAGCGCCCCTTTGAATAGCCAAGAGCCCTAGCTTCTTCAGTTTCAGCAAACAAGGCCCTGATGTCATCGAACACCCCGATATAAGTGGCAGGGTTGCTGCGAGGCGTTCTCCCAATCGGCTCTTGGGTGATGGCGACAAGTTTATCGATGTTTTCCAGACCTTTGATTTTCTTAAGGGCCAAAGGCTCTCCCGATTTTGACTTCGAAAGAGAACGGGAAATTGCAGGAACCAAGGTTTCGTTGATCAACGAGGATTTCCCAGAGCCGGAAACACCGGTGACCAAAACAAACTTCCCAAGGGGTATTTTTACGCTGAGGTTTTTAAGATTGTGGCAAGAGGCACCGATCACCTCGATGAATTTGCCACTCCCTTTTCTTCTGACTCTAGGAACTTCGATCGTTTTTCTTCCGGAAAGATAAGCTCCCGTCACGGATTCGGGACACGCTTCGATGGCCGCCAAATCGCCTTGAGCAACGACTTGCCCGCCATGGATTCCAGCTCCCGGGCCAATATCTACAAGGTAATCTGCGGCGCGCATCGTGTCTTCGTCGTGTTCAACGACAATCAAAGTATTCCCCAAATCACGCATCTCTTTTAACGTGCGGATCAGCTTGTCGTTATCCCTTTGATGGAGACCAGTAGAAGGCTCGTCTAAAACATAGAGCACCCCAGACAGGCGAGAGCCAATCTGCGTAGCCAGACGAATGCGCTGTGACTCCCCACCTGAAAGCGTCATCGCGTAACGAGACAAAGAAAGATAATCCAAACCGACATTTACCAAGAAAGAAGCGCGATTTGCAATCTCTTTCAAAACAAGATCGGCAATTTGGTGTTGATTTTGCGTCAATTTTGACTTTGTGTCGCTCACCCAAGAAACGAATTTATCCAAAGACAATTCTGTCGCTTGGTAGATATTCAAGCCGTTCACTTGGACGGACAAAGCAGCCTCGTTGAGCCTCGCCCCGTGGCAAGTCTCGCAAATGGAATCCCTCATGAACGATTCGTAATAAGTTCTCATCCAGTCCGAAGTGGTCTCACGGTAAAGACGCTCAATCCTAGTTTTCGCGCCCTCGATATAACCACGGCGGTTCATCTTGTTGCCATTCACGGAGGTAAGCGTGTAGGAAAGCGGTTCTTTTGATCCGTACAGAACAATATCCTTTTGGTCCCTGGTTAATTTGTTCCACGGCTTATCCATCGGAATCTTATAAAGGTTGCAAAGATATTCGAATTCCTTCCATTCAAGGTTGGTGGTGTTCACGATATTGGCGAAATAGCGGATGGCGCCATCGTGAATGCTCTTTTCATCATCGGGGATAAGCAAGTCAAGAGCAACCTCGCGTTTGATGCCTAAGCCGTGGCAATCAGGGCAATAGCCCAAAGGAGCGTTAAAGGAGAAGAGGCGCGGCTCCAAATCGGGGATTGAGAATCCGCATTCAGGGCACGAATGATGGGAGGAGAATAGTCTCTCCCCCTCTGGGTTAAGAAGGATCAGATAACCATGGCCCCAGTCCAAAGCAAGCTCAACATCCTCGGAAACGCGTTGACGTATCCCTTCTTTTATCACAACCCGGTCAATTACGACTTCAATATCGTGACGTTTATTCTTGTCTAGAGGCTTCACTTCTTCCATCAGAAAAGTTTCCCCGTCTATTCTTAAGCGAACAAAGCCTTGCTTCTTCAGTTTTTCCAAAGTCTCGGCATGGGTTCCCTTCTCGTGCTTAACGACGGGGGAGAGAATCTGAATTTTGCTTCCTTTCGGATAAGAAAGGATGGCGTTCGTCATAGCCAAAGGAGAAAAAGCGGTGATGGGTTGATGATGATTTGGACAATAAGGCACCCCAATGCGCGCGTAAAGTAGGCGGAGATAGTCATAAATCTCCGTTACGGTGCCCACCGTGGAACGAGGGTTATGGGAAGTGGATTTCTGATCGATTGAGATTGCAGGCGACAAGCCTTGGATCTCATCAACGTCCGGCTTTTCAAACCCGCCCAAAAATTGCCTCGCGTAGCTAGAAAGGGACTCCATATAACGCCTTTGTCCTTCGGCGAAAATCGTGTCAAAAGCCAAGGTAGATTTCCCGGAGCCAGACAAACCGGTGAATACCGTCAATGAACCCTTCGGGATATCCACATTCACGTTCTTGAGATTATTTTCCCTAGCCCCGCGGACTAAGATCCAGTTCCTGGAATTTCTTTCTTTGCTCATAGCAAAAAGGATTATACAAGGCAGGGGGAATTCGAGATAGAAAAGCGCTTCAAAAAGGGCTTTTGAAATAATGTGGCAAAGTCAAAAGAGGTGAGTATAATAACCATCGCCGGGACGTAGCACAGCTTGGTAGTGCACTACCTTGGGGTGGTAGGGGTCACGGGTTCGAATCCCGTCGTTCCGACCAGGCAAATTCACGGTGCAATAGCGCCGTTTTTTTATTCAAAATAACCGCAAAACCTACCTAATTTTCGCTTTTTGGAGTGCTTTTCAAAAGTTTTTTCATCTTAGCGAAGCCATAGATAAGGAAGGGGATTGCAAATACAAATGCCGCCAAATCCCCGGCCATTTGGGTAAGGCAAAGCCCTCTCCGCCCTAGCGTGGAGCCTAAAGCGAAAAGGAAAGGCACATAGAAGAGCCCACTTCTAGAAGCGGAAACAAGGGTCGCGGGAAGCGCGTAATTCACCGCCTGCAGATACATCCCTGAGACAACCGAGAAAGCCGAGAACGAAAAGGCGATGCAGGAGAATCTAAGGGTTTCGGCTCCGATTTCAATAAGCGTTGCGTCTTCTTTGCGGAACAAAGCGATGATATCCGGAGCAAAGAAATAGCCTAGCAAAGAAGCAACCAAGGCATAGCCTGTCCCAACGCCGACTGTGAACCAGAAGGCTTTGATGACTCTTTCGGGTTTCTTTGCCCCATAGTTGAATCCGCAGACAGGCTGGAAACCCTGACCAAAGCCGATGATGACGGAGGAGGCAAAAGTCAGCGCCCTGCTTGCCACGGAGAAAGCCGCGATTGCCGAATCGACTTGCTCAGGGTCCGCATACATCGCCGCCGCATTATTGAGAAAAACGGAAGACAAAGCCATAAGCCCCTGCCTGCCTAAAGAAGGAACGCCTCCCGCGACGATGGCCTTAGCCTCGGACCAAGTCGGATGATATAGCTTCAAACGGATGGGGATTCCGCCTCTTTGCCTTTCTAAAATTAGGAGCAACGCCCAAGAGATAATCTGCGAGATCATCGTCGCTAGACCCGCGCCTCCGACGCCCATGTCGAAAACAAAAATGAACAAAGGATCTAACCCTATATTCAATATCGCCCCGGCGAGAATACCGATCATCGCCATCGCCGCGTTTCCTTGAAAACGCATCAGATTGTTGAGGACCAAAGAAGTCATGATGAAAGGCGAGGCGATGGCTATATACAAGAAATAGGACCGCGCATCCGGCAAAATGGTTTCCGTCGCGCCCATAAGGCGAAGAAAGGGATCCATGAAAATCAGCCCGAGGGTCATGAAAACAAGCCCCGCGATAAAGCAAGAGACGAAGCCATTCGCGGCCATCGACTCCGCTTTCCCTTCCTCTTTTGCGCCTAGTGCTCTAGAAATGAAATTGCCCGCGCCGTGCCCGAAGAAAAAGGCAAACGCCTGGATGAGAGACATGTAAGCAAAAACCACACCGACCGCTGCGGTGGCCTGGGTGGATATCTTGCCAACAAAAGCAGTGTCCGCAAGGTTATAGATGCTGGTAATGAGGACCGAAACTATAGAAGGGAAGGCCAAGCGAGAGACAATCGCGGGTATTTTCCCCTGCGTCATCATCTCATATTTGCTCTGTTTCGCTTCCATGCGGAAAAGTGTATACCCAAACAGCACGCCAAAGATTGGCTACTTCAAATTTCTTTTCAGGCGATGCCCCAAGATTCGTAATAGGAAGCAAGGGTCTTGCCTGGCTCGCTATAGATTGTGATGCCAAGCTCTTCGCAATCCGCTTTGAAGGCTTTTCGGAAGGAGGCAAGTTCCTCTTCGCCTCCCCAAGCGCTTGCGCTATAAAGCTCGCAAAGAGCCATGCGGGGAAAGATGGATTCGATTTTGATATGCCTCTTGGCGGAAGCAGAGGAGGCTTTATCCTCTGCGGATTCGCAGGCGGCAGCCCACTTCCTAAGCAAAGAGAAATCCCAGAACTTTGCGTTAGCGATTTCCTCGTAAATCGTCTTTCCATACCCCGAATAAAGCTCGTTATGATAAGAGGGGTTTTCCTCTATCTCCTTAAGACGGCCTACGAGTTCGTCGAAGAAGCCCTCCATGGTTTCCCCAGCTTCTCCATAATAGGAGGCAAAGAACTCTTTTTTGAGGGAGGCATAGCTTTGGCTCACGTCCATCATCGTTTGCCCGGCTAGAAACTTTTTGAAAGCGTTGAATCCCGTCCGTGGCTGGGGCGCGTTGTGCTGCCCTTGAAGATAAACCATTTTCACCCCAAGGGATTTCAAATAAACAAGATTATCGTGATTAGCCTCGAAAGAGTTGAGCGGATAGAGGTAATAGCAGAAATTCGTGTCGTAAAGCCAAGCGGAAAGGCTGCCCACTTTCGCCCAGTTTTCAAAAGCCATCCTCGATGAGGAATTGATCGAATTTGTAAGAGGATAGGTGTAATTTGCCGAGATTGGCGCTACCAGGCAAAAGACGTTGTCTTTCATCGTGATGGTAGCAGAACCATTCACCAATGGAGCGGTTTCATAACTTTGGTAAGCGAAGAAGCCTAGACTTGCTTCCTTTTGCTCGTTCTCAGAAAGGGAGGGGATCACCAAATCGCGAAGATCATTGACGAATTTGACGACAGTTCCCGTGATGGATCCGTAGGAGGAAACGGCCTCTTCGCAGGCAGAGCAGTGGCAGCGGTTTCCATTATCCATCGTCCCGAAAAGGAAAGCGTGCTCATTGAGATTGGTCCTGGATGCATAGAGGTTTTTGACATAATCCGCGGCTTGATTCACCATCGCCTCATATTCTGCGCTATCGCCATGCCCCGTATAGCAAAGCTGCCAAAGAGCGTAGTTGTCCCCGTAGTTCGACCCCGCCTCATTTACCGCGTACCAAGACGGATGGTCTTCGTAATAAGTTCCAGGGTAAAGGACGAGCAAGGAGGTATGGAAGTATTCCGAACTAAGGGTTCCGGTTTTAGGCGCGCTTATATAATAGGAATAGTCCCCGTACCCTTGGTTGTAACCCCAAGAGTACATATCCCCCTCGCTGCCATCGCTCCAGTCGCATTTCCTTAGCCCGAAGGAGGGCGAATAGGAAATCCTAAGGTAAGGAAGATCAATGTCGCTCCCTGCAGAATAGGTGCTTTTTTCAGTCTGGTCTCCGATGTAGCGATATCCTAATAGTTCCTTGAGAAGCTTCAGTGCACCCGCCTGATACCCCATAGGATCATTGGAGAAAAGGAAAATGGCCTTGCCACCAGAGAAAAGCGCGTAAGAGCCATATTCGCTAGGGACGCTAACTCCATAGGAAGAAGCAAGCGTGGAATCTCCAACGTATATCGCGCTTTCTTGATAATCATCCACGCTCGAAGCAGCGAAAGTGGCCAAAGGCAACGTGGTCCCCGTCAAAGAAGCGATCTTGCTTTGTAAAAAGGAAGAGGCCGTCCTTGCCTCGGCGCTAGAAGACACATAGGCAATCGAATAAGGGGAAGCCCCGTTTTCAAGGAAGGCATAGGTGCTTTCATAAGTGATTTCCTCTGGTCGCAGGGCGCGGCCTTTGATATCGCTTAGGTACATCTCGGTTGAGTTGAGCCCATGGAATACGACGTTTTCATATGTGGCAGGGTTTTCCGTGGTCGAAGCGTTCTCCTTAGCAATCGCCGGGACCAAGGAGGCGTTCCAGTTGATTTTAGAAGCAGCCGTCCCAAAGTCGATGAGGACGTTCTTTAACAAGAGCCCGCTATAGACGGCATCGCAGAGAAAGCCGACGCCGGAATACGGGTTCAACGCGGAAGAGGCCTTGAAAACGCAGTCCTCGATTTTGGTGTTTTCCAAAGAGGAAGCAAGGATTGAGAAAACGGATACGTCTTGAAAGTTGATGTCCTTGATGGTCGCTCCGTTGGTGCGCCCTAACAAGCGATAGCCCCAGAAAGACGGGTTCGTGATCGTATGCCCCC
The DNA here is from genome assembly GCA_963658395.1 of Lachnospiraceae bacterium. Taxonomy (GTDB): domain Bacteria; phylum Bacillota_I; class Bacilli_A; order RFN20; family CAG-826; genus Alloenteromonas. The sequence goes on from CAVKPZ010000016.1 coordinate 16,650, forward strand.
TTCCATCCAACGTCCCCGCGAAATAAGCCTCGCCTGGCAAAGTGTTTATAGAGACGATAGGGGAATCCAAATCCGCGGTTAAGACGTAATAGCCTTCCGCTTGCTTCCCTTCGATTGAAGAGACGAAGGCGCTTAGGTCATCCTTGCTATTGATGATTTGGCTCACGTATTTCGTCATCACCGAATAGGCAGGGGAAGAATCGTCTTTCACGTAAACCTGCCTCGCAGAGGAGCCGATGTCCCCGCTAAGGGAAACAAGAGGAGAGTAAGTTCCATTCATCAAGGCGATTTCGGAATAATCAAGCTCCTCCGAAGAAGCATCGTAAAAAGCCAACTGATTTTCATCCACCCATTTAATCCAGCGGGGATCATCTTCTTTGAAGCCAGAGGTGTCATAAGAGTCGCCCTCTTTGATGCTGCCTGAATTAGGCGCGGAGAACTGATAAGCGCCCCCTCCACAGGCAACCCAGTATTCGCGGATGCCCGCCTCAGAAGAGCTCGCCTCTTTTTGCTTATAATGAACCCAAGTGGCTTTGGAAGAAGTGGGGAGAGCAAAAGCCAAAGAGCCATCCATGCCTTGGGCCAAGGCGAGCGAGGCGAAAGTCGAGACTGACAAAGCAAGGGCAAAAATCAAGCTCTTTTTCATAGGGATTCTCCTAAGGATCTAGGCAAAGTCTACGAAAAGATAGAAGGCGGCGTTTCCGCTTAGGCATTTTGTTCTTGCGTTATTTGCCCACGATAAAAGCCGCCACGCTTTTGACTCGTTCCTCAAGTGTGGGGGCGGATTTATGCAAGAGGATAAGAAGCTGCTTGAAATCGGTTGAACAATTACATTGGAGAAACATCCGCGGTTTTTTCTAGCAAATCCAGCATTTCTCTTGGAGACACCGCAAAAGATTGAGTCGGAAAATGCTTTAGATTTCCCGTGACCAGATATGCCTCTCCCTCTCGCCTTCCAGCCAAAACCACTTGATAGAAAATAGCATCTTTCGGGTCCGGCATGGGATCCGCAATTTCTACTTTGCCCGGTGCGAGGCTCCTAGCGATCAGCTTAGACAAAATATCACCTACATAGTTTTGATCGAATTTGAATTTGCTTCTGCCAAGCACGCCTTTATATTCCTCCACGATCTCATTGCAAAGCAGAGGCTTGATTCTGCCATAAAGAGCCTCCACTAAAATTAGTCCAGGAATCGACTCGCTTTTTAAGAAAGCAGAAACCAATACGTTTGTATCCAGAACGGCGTAAAAATTCACGGAAAGTTTTATCTCCCCCTACGATAGGCATCAATCTCCTCGTTAATTTCCTCTAAACTCATTTCTGCAAGCCCATTTTCTTTAGATTTTGCACTGAGCTCCTTAAGGGCGATTAGAGCCTTTCCCTCATCGTCGTCTTTTTCTAGTGTCATCGGAAAAGGCAGTCCGTTCACAAAAAGCGAACGTTTCAAAAAGATTCTTATGGCCGTGGAGAGATCCATTCCCATATTTTCGTATAAAGCAGTGGCTTGTTTTTTTAAATCATCTTCAACGCGAACTTGTACTAAGGATGTGGGCATAAATTATCTCCTTCAAAGAATCAGTACAACAATTATATGACATTATATTACATTGACAAGACGTTGTCTTACACCATAACTATGATCATTTGAAAAAGCCGCCACGCTTTTGACGTGACGGCTTAGGCATTAAGCAAGGCTTATTCGCCGAACTTCTTGATGTCGGCCCAGCGCTGTTTGGCGTAGGCTTCGCACTTGTTGAGGAGTTCCTCGGCGTGCTCAGGGTTGACAATCGGGAGTTGGGAGAAACGGGTCTCGTGCATGATGAAATCGCGGAGCTTGGTGAAGTCGGGCTCTTTGCAGTCGATCTGCAAGGGGCTCTTGCCCTCGGCTTTGAGGCGAGGATCGAATCTCCAAGTGGTGAAATAGCCGCAGTCGACGGCCATCTTCTCCTCCTTGATGGAGTTCACAAGGCCACCCTTGATGTGCTGTTCCGCGCAAGGGCAGTAGCAGAGGATGAGAGAAGGCCCATCATAGCTTTCAGCCTCCTTGAGGGCCTTGATCGCCGCGGCGGGGTTCGCGCCAAGCGCGATCTGAGCGACGTAGACGTGGCCATAAGCCATCGCCATGAGGGCGAGGTTCTTCTTCGCCTCTTTCTTGCCAGAAGCTGAGAACTTGTTGATGGAGCCAGTCTGCGAGGACTTCGAGCATTGGCCGCCCGTGTTGGAATAGACTTCGGTGTCGAGGACTAAGACATTGACGTCGGCCTCGTTAGCGAGGACGTGATCGAGTCCGCCGTAGCCGATATCATAGCTCCATCCGTCGCCGCCGATGATCCAAACGGACTTGTCGACGAGGTCATTCTTGTAGTTGAGGATGTCTTTGACCGCCTCGTTCTTGCTCGCTTCGACGAGCTTGATGAGCTCGGGGACGATGGCCTTCTCGGCATCGCGATTTTTGACGTTGGCGAGATATTCGTCGATCTTGGCCTTGAGCTCAGGCTCGACGTCGCTCGCCTGTTTCGCATCATTAAGGGTGGTGCAGATCGCAGTGAGTTTCTGATCGGTCGCGATCCTCATGCCGAAGCCGAATTCAGCGTTGTCTTCGAAGAGGGAGTTGTCCCAGGCGACGCCGTCTTTGCCATGGTCATTCACGAAGGGGGTGAGCGGGGTGGAGCCGCAGTAGATACTGGAGCAGCCGGTCGCGTTAGCAACGAGCATATCCTTGCCGAAGAGCTGGCTCACGATGCGGTAATAAGGGGCTTCTCCGCAGCCTGCGCAGGCGCCGGAGACCTCCATGTAAGGCTTCTTGAAGCCAAGGCCTTTGACGTTACTCTCAATCGCCGCGGGGAATTGATTCGCCTTGACGGAGACGGAGGAATAGCAATAGTCAGCCGCTTCTTGCTCGGAACGGGCCTTGTGGGCGTCGACCATATAGAGGGCGAGCTCATCGTTATCGGCGCATTTCTTGCCACTAGCGATGGCTTTGGCGTTGGCGACTTTGTTGGCTTGGCACTCCGAGACGCAGAGGCCGCAGCCAATGCAGTTCTCGGTGGCGACGGTGATGCGGAACTTGAGGGTCTTGTCGGCGGTGCCGATGGCGGGCTTCAAGTTGCCCTTGACGATCTCAGGGGCGCTAGCGACTTCCTTCTCATCGAGGAGATAGGCGCGGATGGTGGCGTGAGGGCAGACGAAGGCGCACTGGTTGCACTCGATGCACTTTCCGGGATTCCAAACAGGGACGCGGTCTGCGATCGCTCTCTTCTGACGGAAGGTGATGTTCTCGTTCATCGTGCCGTCAAGAAGCTCGTGCTTGGTGAAGGCGCTCGTCGGGAGCTCGTCGCCATCGAGGCGATCGATGATCTCGACGTATTCGTCGTAATAGGTGTCGCCCGTATCGGCGGAGGCGACTTTCTTCGCGGGGAGGTTGATCCAGTCGGGGTCGACTTTGATTTCACGGAGGCCTTTCGGGCCGGCGTCGATGGCATTCCAGTTGTTCTGGACGATGTCCATGCCTTTTTTGGCGTAGGACTTTTCGGCGAATTTCTTCATCCACTTCTCGGCTTCCGCGTAGTCCATGATCTTCGGGGAGAGTTTGAAGAAGGCGGCTTGGAGGGTGGTGTTCGTATGACGGCCCATGTGGCATTCGGCGGCGAGCTTGTTCGCGTCGATGACATAGAACTTCGCATGCTTCTCCGCGAGGAGATGCTTCATGCGGTTCGGCATGGATTTGACGAGGGTCTCATCGTCCATATTGGTGTTGAGCAAGAAGGTCCCGCCGTCTTTGAGGTTCGCGATTATGTCGAACTTGAAGATATAGGTGTCAAGAGAGCAGGAGATGAAGTCGGCGTTTTTGACGTAGTATTCGCTGTGAATCGGCTCTTTGCCAAAGCGGAGATGGCTGCGCGTGGTGCCGCCGGCCTTGCGGGAGTCGTATTGGAAATAAGCCTGCGCGTACTGGTGGGTCGCATCGCCGATGATCTTGATGGAGCTCTTGTTGGCGCTCACGGTGCCATCGGAGCCAAGGCCGTAGAACAAGCAGGAGGTGTAGTTCTGGGGGATCTTGAAGGATTCATCAACCGGAATGGAGAGATGGGTGACGTCGTCGTTGATGCCGACGGTGAAGCCGGTCCAGGTCTTCTCGGCGTTCAGGAAGTCATAAACAGCCTTGACGTCTTTGGGCTGGGTGTCTTTGGAAGAAAGGCCATAACGCCCGCCGATGATCTTGATGTCGGTCCTGCCTTCTTTGGAAAGGGCGGCAAGGACGTCGAGATAAAGCGGCTCGCCTTCCGCGCCCATTTCCTTCGTGCGGTCAAGCACCGCGATCTTCTTGACAGAAGAGGGGATTGCATCGGAGAGAAGCTTGCTGGAGAAAGGACGATAGAGGTGGACCTCGACAAGGCCGACCTTCTCGCCATTCTTGTTCAAGGCGTCGACGACTTCGGTCGCGGTCTCGTTGACCGAGCCCATCGCGACGATGACCCTTTCGGCGTTAGGATCGCCATAGTAGACGAAAGGAGCATAGGTGCGCCCGGTGAGGCGGCTAGCTTCCTTGAAGTATTTCTCGCAGATCTCGATGACGTGGGAGTAGTGCTCGTTCTGAGCCTCTCTGCCCTGGAAATAGATGTCATCGTTCTCGGCGCCACCGCGGGTGACGGCGTGGGAATGAGGATTCAAAGCGCGGGCGCGGAATTCCTCAACCTTGTCCCAAGGCATGAGCTTCTTCCATTCCTCTTCGTCCACGAATTCTCGACATTCTGGACTTCGTGGGAAGTGCGGAAGCCGTCGAAGAAGTGGCAAACCGGAGTAGAAGAATCAATCGCGACGAGGTGCGCCACAGGGGCGAGGTCAGCGATTTCCTGAACGGAATTGGAAACGATCATGGTGATGCCGGTCTGGCGGATGGCCATGACGTCTTGGTGGTCGCCGAAGATCGAGAGGGAGCGGGTGGCTAAGCTACGCGCGGCGACGTGCATGACGGCCGGGAGTAATTCACCGCACCATTTGTAGATGTTCGGGATCATGAGAAGGAGGCCCTGCGAAGCGGTGTAGGTTGTCGCAAGGGAGCCGCCTTGAAGCGCGCCGTGAACGGCACCAGAAGCGCCGGCTTCCGATTCCATCTCCACGACTTTAACGGGATGACCGAAGAAGTTCTTCTGCCCTTTGGAGGCGAAGACATCCACGTTCTCGGCCATCGGGGAGGACGGGGTGATTGGGAAGATTGCCGCCACTTCAGTGAAGTAGTAGCTTTCCATGGCGGCAGCGGTGTTGCCGTCGACGGATTTCATCGTCTTTTTGATTTCTGCCATGTTTGTGCAAAATCTCCTTAACGGCGATTAGTATAGGAAGGTTGTTCACAGCAATCAACGAAATAAAAGTTAAGCCCCCCTAAAAGGGGGGCTGCCTAATCAGGGCTGAAATGAAGAATTCTGGGGGTGGCGCAAAACGGTTCTAAGGGTTAGAACCAAACATAGAAGTGTCTAGAACAAATCAAGGAAGTGCCTAGAACTAGACCTAGAAGTGCCTAGAACTATTTTTGTTTCCCATGGTATAATCAGTTCAGTCGGAGGCGACTTTATGACAATTGAAGAGTTATTCCCAAACCTGAGCCTAGAGACCACCGAGATCGAATTTAAAGGCATTTTGAATTCCGGCCCGTCGGAAAGCGGAGAAAGCAAAGAAATTGCTTGGCTAAAAACAATCGCGGCCTTTGCAAACGGAAGCGGGGGTGATTTGTTTGTCGGGGTCGAAGACAAAAAGCACACGATAGTCGCGTTAGACCATCAGGCCGCAGATAAGCAAGTCGCTTTGCTCCACCAGCAAATCAAACAAAGGATAGAGCCCATTATCCATTACGAGGTCATTCCCCACGCAATAGGCAAAGGGGAGAATACGAGATTCGTCCTTCAAATTAAGGTCAAGCCCTCAGACATCTTGCCCGTGTTTGTCCACGATAGAGGTGCCGCGTTTGTTTTCGTCAGAGATTTTGCCGCAACGAGGTCTGCCACCGTTGAGGAAATGAGAAGCATGGTGCTTTTAAGCGACAACGTCACCTATGACAATATCCTGACAAATAAAATATATAAGGAAGAGGATTTCTCTTTGCTTCACGAGACGGCCAGGCAAAGAACCGGCGAGGACATCAAAATCAAAGAGCTCATCTCCTTTGGCTTCTGCTCTGGGGATCACGCCCTTTCGAAAGGGGCACTTTTATTTAGAGACGACTGCGATTCGATTCTTACAAGGGTCGACGTCGCTTTCTATCCCTCAATCAATAAAGGGATGCGCCAGATCGTCGCCCCGAAATCCTTCACAGGGCCAATCATGAAAGTCATCGACGAGGTCGTTGATTACGTTGAGGACCATTCGGAAACCGTCTGGAGGAAAACAGACGAAGGCAGAATAAATCAGCTTTCCTTCCCAAAGAGGGCCTTAACGGAAGGGATCGCGAACTCCCTTTGCCATCGAAACTACTATATAAGCACCTCCATCATCGAGGTAAGCGTCTTCGTCGATAGGCTGGAAATCGTCTCCCCGGGCGCTTTGCTCGGCGTGAAGAGGATTGACAAGTTGGAGGACATCATGTCCATTAATCCATCCAGGAGAAACGAGGTCATCGCCAGAACTCTTCAGGCCTTGAACTACATTGAGAATAAAGGCAGCGGATTCGAACTGATCAGCGAAGAATACAGCGGCGTCAATAAAAAGCACAGACCCTACATTAAATCCGATAGCGTCTCCTTCACTCTCGTCCTCCCGAATCTCAATTACGATAAAGGCTTAATCAACGAGGAAAACGATTCACCGGATGTCTTCGCAGACGACGTCACCCTCTCGAAAAAGGACATCCAAATTCTTTCCTATTGCTACATGAAAGGGAGAACCGTCAGAGAAATCGCAGGAAAATTAGGGATAGCTCCTTCCACCTACCTTAGAAGCAAGGTCTTGGGCGCGCTTGTGAAGAAAAAGCTCCTCGTCTTGCTCGATGAGGATTCCTATCCCTCTTACATCACCAATCATTCCTCGGTCCGTTTGACCAATCGCTGAGACGGAGTTCTAGGGGCTAGAAGCAAGCCTAGAAGTGCCTAGAACTAGACCTAGAAGTGCCTAGAACTAACCTAACACTTCGAAAGTTTTTGCTCGGACATTTTGAAAGGGTTCGCTCAGTTTTTCGCCTTGTTCTTCTTGGCTTGGTCTCGATAGGCTTTCAGCTCGGCATTCACGAGGCGATGAAGGATTTTCAAATCTTTCTCGCTGAGACGAGAAGAACGGTCCACCAATCCTCCTGCGGAGGTCATCTTCTTGTAGACGAAGTCATTGACACCTTTATACTCACTGACGTCCTTCTTTTTGACGGTGGGAGAAGCGGGGGTCTTCTCTTTCTTAGCCGGCTCAAAGCTCTTCACGTATTCCTCGATTTGGGGAAGGAGCTCCTTGCAGTTGATGGAGGGATCCATCAGGATCATAGGAGAGAAATAGATAAGCTGCTCGCCCAGCACATCCGGATAAAGCCCGACGAGACGAGAAAGCGAGTCTAGGGTGATGACTTTTTTCTTGCCTTTTCTTAGGGCCGCGGCGATTCTTTGGGCTTGTCTTTTGCTGGGCTTGTTCATATTTGCCTTCATTATAGGGGCAAGAAAAAAGGAAGACATTCCTTTGTTGAGGTTTCTAAAAGAAAAACGCATTTGGGCAAAGCGTCCGATAAGGGAAAGAAAATCGCTTTTAGGCCTTTCAAAACTGGCAATCGCCATTAGAATAAAGAGAACTCAAAAGGAGTCGAAACACAATGAACAAAACACAACCATTCCTTCTCTTGGTCTCTTCTCTTACCTTGCTAGGCTGCTCGCAGATCGGATCGGGCTCGGACACTTTCGAAGCCCCTACGGGAAGCGAGGTCGGCAAAGAGGTTGTGACCGCCCATTACGCGAAGGCCCTCGAAGCGATGAACGAGACGAAAGCCATCGGGGCGAACTTGGCAGGAAGCGTAAACTACGTCAACGAATCCAGCAGCAAGATAACCTCAGACGGCACCACCGAGGAGAACTCTTGGAGCAGCAAAATAAGCGTCAGCGATATCAACGTCGGAATCGCCGTGAGCACCGGCGAGCAAACGAAGGCGAGCATGAAGGCTTCCGCGAACTATTCTTGTAGCAGCAGCATAAAAGGAAGCAGCGTCTCCAGCGAGTCCGACACCTCGATTTCCGGCAAAGCCTCCGTCGCTGCTTATTTATCAGACAACACTCTTTACGCCGACTTGACGGGGCTATCGGATTTGCTAGTAGAAGGCAGCTCCTCCGCGCCGACTTCCTTGAAGCGCAAGACCGCAGTCAGCATATCGACGGTTGATTGGAGCGACTGCGCGGATTATCTCGACAGCCTGGCGGAGAAAGCCTCCAAGAGTGAATACCTCCAGGTGAAGGAAGGGACTTATTCCTTCGTCTACACGATCGATCCATCCTCCTCTGAATCTCTCCCTCTCCCCAGCAAAGAAGATGGAGACAAAGGCTATACGGGCGAATTCAAGGCGTGGCTTAGTTTCACCGAGGAAGGATTCACCGAGGCGGGCATCAGCGGGAGCGTCAAATACGAGAACGCCTATTCCTTCGCCGCAAGCGATGGCTCCTATAGCTATGACGGGAAAATGAAGCTCGAACTAACCGCGAGCCTAAAAGCCACCTTCTCCTACGGGAGCAGCGTCAAAGTGGAAGAAGTCACCGATCCTAATAGCTACGTCGACGTAAATGCGAGCGTCGATTAAAGCGGTTCAAAATCTCTCGATACAGCCGTCAGAAATGACGGCTTTTCCTTTGGACGGCTAGAAACAAATTACGTCATAAACAATCAAGAGCCTCCATGTTTTATAACGGCGTACCGTTGTAGTGTTGATGTTATGAGATTACAGAGATCCTTGAAGAAAAGAACATGTCCGTTTACCGCCTTTCTAAGCTTAGCCTCGTCCCTTATGCGACCTGCGACGACTTAGTAAGAGGCAAAACAAAGTTAACAGAAGCGAAAGCAGAAACCGTATATCGAGTCGCCACTGCCCTGGGGTGAAAATGGAGAATTTGCTTAAGCCGGAGTTCATGAAAAGACCGAGTTTTTCAAATTTCCGAAGCGAAATGTCTCATCAATTAAAGCAGATGGGGGATTTGTCCTTTATTAATAAGGCGGATAGGGAAAATTTGATAACCGACTATTACGAGATGGCCTGGCCTGAGGAATGCCTCTATCTCCTTGCGATGATCGATTACTTATGCAGAGTGAATTCTCTCCCTCTTCGGGAAGGCTATGAAGAACCGAGAAAAGCTAAACTCTCCAAACCGGTTTATGCGATCGGGACCGTTGCGCTGACGAGGATATATGGAAACGATAGGCCTCTGCGCAAAGCGGAAGAAGACGCGTTAGTTCTAATAGTTAATGCAACGTTTTCACAATGAAACTGCATTTAGTCTGA